>NZ_JBEYVJ010000062.1:0-32381 GCF_040643935.1 Kitasatospora sp. NPDC047058
GTCGACTCGACCGCGGGTGAGCGGTCGGGGGCTGCGCCGAGAGTCCTGCCGGGTAGCCGGTCGGATCAGTACCAGTGGTGCGACTGCCAGAACGACCAGGCGCCACAGGGGCTGCCGTAGCGGCTGTTCATGTAGTCCAGGCCCCACTTGATCTGGGTGGCCGGGTTGGTACGCCAGTCGGCACCCGCCGAGGCCATCTTGGAGCCGGGCAGCGCCTGCACCAGGCCGTAGGCGCCGGAACTCTTGTTGGTGGCGGTGTAGTCCCAGCCGCTCTCGCGCTTCACGATCTGGCTGAAGCACTGGAACTGCGCGTCGCTGCCGACGATCTGCTGGGCGAGCGCCTGGACCGAGCCGGGGCTGACCGAGACCGCGGGGGCCGAGTCGCCGGAGTCGGTGGCGGCCATCGCCGAGCGGGCCTTGGAGCGGTTGGCGGCGGCCTCGTCGGCCTTGCGCTTCTCCTCGGCCTCCTTGGCGGCCTTGTCCGCGTCGGCCTTGGCCTGCGCGTCGGCGGCGGCCTTCTGGCGCGCGGCCTCCTCGGCGGCCTTCTGCTCGGCAGCGGCCTTGGCGGCGGCGTCCGCGGCGGCCTGCTGGGCGGAGGCCTGCGTGCCGATGTTGTCACTGATGGTCTGCGCCTGGGCGCCAGAGGGGACTTCGGCAAGCAGGGTCGCGCCGGCGACGTCGACCGTCTGCGTCGTCTTGCCCTCGCTGCCCGAGGCCATGCCCACGACGGCACCGACAGCGGTGACGGCGGTGGCGGAGGCCACAGCGACTCCCCGGACCGAGATCCGAGTCACATGGATTCCTTCCAGCATCGCCCACGCGTGACCGTACGGGCGCAACATGCCCCTTGGCGCTGCCCTCCGTACGGTGCTGGTCACGGGAGGTACTGGCCCGGCGCCGGCCGAGGTGAGGCGACCAGGCGTTGAGATCGGGCGGCGTACGGCTCTTCGGTGTTCAATTGTGCGTCCACCTACCGGAGTTGGCGGACCATCCGGACCGGACTCCCGGTCACCCGGAAGCCCTGTCACGCCGTACGCGGGGCCTGACAGAACCCTCACCATGCCGCACCGGGCCCTGTCGACGCAATTCCCCTCTGCGTGGCGCATGTCACATTCACCGCACGGGAGTTCTCCGGACAGAAAGCACTCGATGTGATGAAAGGGGCGGGGGCCCGCCCCGTCAGGAGCGGGCCCCACGCCCGGAATTGACCGTATTGTCCGACTATGTACCAGTCGGGCGGTTCACGGGTGAATGTCCTCCAGCATCTCCGTGACCAGCGCCGCGATCGGCGAACGCTCGGACCGCGTGAGCGTGATGTGCGCGAACAGCGGATGACCCTTCAGCTTCTCCACCACCGCCACCACGCCGTCGTACCGGCCGACCCGGAGGTTGTCCCGCTGCGCCACGTCGTGGGTGAGCACCACCCGCGAGCCCTGGCCGATCCGGGACAGCACCGTCAGCAGGACGTTGCGCTCCAGCGACTGGGCCTCGTCGACGATCACGAAGGCGTCGTGCAGGGAACGCCCCCGGATGTGGGTCAGCGGCAGGACCTCCAGCATGCCCCGGGAGATGACCTCCTCGATCACGTCCGGGGTGGTGACGGCGGAGAGGGTGTCGAAGACCGCCTGCGCCCAGGGGCTCATCTTCTCCGTCTCGGAGCCCGGCAGGTAGCCGAGCTCCTGGCCGCCGACCGCGTACAGCGGCCGGAAGACCATCACCTTGCGGTGCTGCCGCCGCTCCAGCACGGCCTCCAGGCCGGCGCAGAGCGCCAGCGCGGACTTCCCGGTACCGGCCCGGCCGCCCATCGAGACGATGCCCACCTCCGGGTCGAGCAGCAGGTCCAGCGCGACCCGCTGCTCGGCGCTGCGCCCGCGCAGGCCGAACGCCTCGCGCTCCCCGCGCACCAGCCGGACCCGGCCGTCGCCGGTGACCCGGCCCAGCGCCCGGCCGCGCTCCGAACTGAGCACCAGTCCGGTGTGGACGGGCAGCTCGGCGGCCCCCTCGACGTCCACCGCGGCGTCGTGGCCGGCCGCGAACAGCGCGTCCACGTCGGCGGCGGGGACGTGCAGCTCGGACATGCCCGTCCAGCCCGAGGTGACCGCCAGCTCGGCCCGGTACTCCTCGGCGAGCAGGCCGACCGAGCTGGCCTTGATCCGCAGCGGGAGGTCCTTGGAGACGACGGTGACGTCGTACCCCTCGGCCTGCAGGTTGCGGGCGACCGCCAGGATCCGGGTGTCCGCCTCGCCGCCGCCGGCCCGGTAGCCG
This sequence comes from Kitasatospora sp. NPDC047058, assembly GCF_040643935.1. Classification (NCBI taxonomy): domain Bacteria; kingdom Bacillati; phylum Actinomycetota; class Actinomycetes; order Kitasatosporales; family Streptomycetaceae; genus Kitasatospora; species Kitasatospora sp. NPDC047058. Next base: position 2,266 of record NZ_JBEYVJ010000062.1, read on the forward strand.
ACCGGCAGTATCGACAGGTCGGAGTGGTTGAGCTCGACCCGGATGGAGCCGCCGAGCTCGCCGACCGGGATCGGCTCGTCGAGCCGGCCGAAGCGGATGCGGTAGTCGTCGAGGAGCCGCAGCGCCTGGCGGGCGAAGTAGCCCAGCTCCGGGTGGTGCCGCTTGGCCTCCAGCTCGGTGACCACGACCACCGGCAGGACGACCTCGTGCTCCTCGAAGCGGGTCATGGCGAGCGGGTCCGCCAGGAGCACGCTGGTGTCGAGAACGTACGTGCGCCGGTCTGGTGTCCGGCGGCTCTTGGAACTGACCACTAGGCCTCCAGGGCGGATGACCCTGCGTCATCCGCGGCAAGCCGGCCCCCGCTGCCCCGGTGGCCTCGGGGCCGGTCTGAGGGGAGTATTCCCAGGCGAGGGGCGGTGCATTCGCGTCCCGGGCGAACTGACGGATCATTGCCGGTGAACGTTTGGCCTCGCGCCGCGGCCGGGTAGGCCAGCTCCTACGGGGTGATTGGCCCGGGGGCACGGACGCCCCGGGGGCCACAGCGGCCCCGGAGAGCACGGCGGCCCCGGGGGGCGCAGCGGCCCACGGGGGCCCGGAAGGTCCCGGAGGGTCAGAGACCCAGCCGCCGGTTCCGCTGTTCGAACGCGCGCAGCGCCCGCAGGAAGTCGACCTTGCGGAAGGCCGGCCAGTAGGCCTCGCAGAAGTAGAACTCGCTGTGCGCGCTCTGCCAGAGCAGGAAGCCGGAGAGCCGCTGCTCGCCCGAGGTGCGGATGATCAGGTCCGGGTCGGGCTGGTTCCTGGTGTAGAGGTGCTCGGCGATGTGCTCGACGTCGAGGATCTCGGCCAGTTCCTCGATCGAGGTGCCGCGCCCGGCGTGCTCCTGCAGCAGCGAGCGGACGGCGTCGGCGATCTCGTGCCGGCCGCCGTAGCCGACGGCCACGTTGACGGTGATGCCCTCGATCCCGGCGGTCTCGTCGGCGGCCTTCTTGAGGACGTCCGCGGTGTGCTGCGGCAGCAGGTCCAGGGCGCCGACCGGGTGGATCCGCCAGCGGCGGGCGGCGGCCAGGTTGGTGACGGCGTCCTCGATGATCCCGAGCAGCGGGACCAGCTCGTCGGCCGGGCGGGAGAGGTTGTCGGTGGAGAGCATCCACAGGGTGACGACCTTGACGTGGGTCTCGTCGCACCAGCCGAGGAACTCGCTGATCTTGTCCGCGCCGCGCTGGTGGCCGTAGGCGGTCGAACCGCCGGTCGCCTTCGCCCAGCGCCGGTTGCCGTCGAGGATCACGCCGATGTGGTGCGGGGTGCGGGCGAGGTGCACCTCGACGCGGCGCCCGTAGAGGCCGTACATACCGTCCAGCAGGGTGCGCAGACCCGGCGTGCGTTCGACGACATCGCGCAGACCCATGGTTTTCGGCCCCTCCTGAACTCTTCACCGGGGTACGTCACGACCCCCGGCGCAGCCTACTCCGGCCCGGACCCGCCCGGTAAAGCCGCAGGTAGCGGTCCGGTCACGGTCCTGTGCTGAGTCTGTTGCGACCGGCACGGCGGGGGTGGCCGGAAGGCGCACACCGGGTCTCCGGGCGGCCGCCGGGGCGACGGCTACGGAACGGTATCCGATTCCTTAAGGAATCCGTAAGCCGACGATCGATGCTTGACGACCGCCAATGGTCTAGTCCAGCTTGTGATCCAGGGCGGGACGAGCACCGACCCCCGCCCCCAGGACACGTACTGCGGACGCAATGCCCTCCCCCACACGCGGCCGCCGCGACCCCCACCGCGGCGGCCGCTCCTCCCCCAGGAGCGCCCCTCCATGGCCCGTACGCCGAACCCGCCCGCGCACCGACGCCGGCGCAGCACCCTTCCGGCCCTCGCCGCCGGAGCCACCGCCCTCGCCCTCGCCGGCAGCGGTCTCGCCTTCCTCGCCGGCGGCGCCAGCGCCGCCGCCGGCAACCTGGTCACCAACGGCGGCTTCGACTCCGGCTCCCTGGCCGGCTGGTCGTGCACCGGCGCCGCGACCACCGTCTCCGCCCCGGTCCACTCCGGCTCCGGCGCGCTGCAGGCCACCCCGGGCGCGGCGGACACCGCCGAGTGCACCCAGACCGTCAGCGTGCTGCCCAACACCAGCTACACGCTGAGCGCCTGGGTCCAGGGCCCGTACGTCTACCTCGGCGCGCGCGGCACCGGCGGCGCCGAGCCGAGCACCTGGTCCAACCAGAGCAGCTGGAACCAGCTCTCCTCCACCTTCACCACCGGCGCCGGCGTCAGCAGCATCACGCTGTACCTGCACGGCTGGTACGGCCAGAGCGCCTACCTCGCCGACGACGTCGTGCTGAGCGGCCCGGGCGGCACCTCCACGCCGACCCCGACGGCCACCCCCACCGCGACCGCCTCCCCGACCCCGACAGCCACGCCCACCGCGACCGCCTCCCCGACCCCGACGGCCACCGCGACCCCGACGGCGACCCCGACCCAGACCGCCACTCCGACCCCCACGGCCACCGCCACCACCACGCCGCCGGCCACCGGCCTGCCCAAGCACGTGCTCACCGGCTACTGGCACAACTTCGACAATGGCGCCACCGTCCAGAAGCTCGGCGACGTCCAGAGCGCCTACGACATCATCGCGGTCTCCTTCGCCGACGCCGTCCCGACCAGGGCGGGCGCGATCGGCTTCACCCTCGACCCGGCGCTCTCCAAGGCCCTCGGCGGCTACACCGACGCGCAGTTCCGCGCCGACGTGAAGGCCAAGCAGGCGGCCGGCAAGAAGGTCGTCCTCTCCATCGGCGGCCAGAACGGCGCCATCACCGTCGGCGACGCCGCCGCGGCGGCCGCGTTCACCGACAGCGCCTACGCGATCATCAAGGACTACGGCTTCGACGGCATCGACGTCGACCTGGAGAACGGCGTCAACCCGACCTACCTCGGCAACGCGCTGCACGGCCTGCAGGCCAGGACCGGCCCGGGCTTCGTCCTGACGATGGCCCCGGAGACCATCGGGATGTACAGCACCGCCGGCGCCTACTTCCAGCTGGCGCTGAACACCAAGGACATCCTGACCGTCGTCAACACCCAGTTCTACAACTCGGGCGGCATGAACGGCTGTGACGGCAAGGTCTACAACCAGGGCACCATCGACTTCATCACCTCGCAGGTCTGCACCCACATCCAGGGCGGCCTGCGGCCCGACCAGGTCGGCATCGGCGTCCCGGCCTCCAGCCGGGCGGCCGGCGGCGGCTACGTCTCGCCGACCGTGGTGAACAACGCGCTGGACTGCCTGGCCACCGGCCGGAACTGCGGCAGCTTCGTCCCGCCGGCCAAGTGGCCCACCATCCGCGGCGCGATGACCTGGTCGACCAACTGGGACGCCAACAACGGGAACGCCTTCTCCACCGCGGTCGGCCCGTTCGTCCACCAGATGCCGTAACCCCCCACGGCGCGCCGCTCCTTGAGGGTGGGGCCGCGCGCCGTCGGCCGGGCCCGCCGTACCCCACCGGTACGGCGGGCCCGTTCGCGTTCGCGGCCCCGCCCCCGTGGCAGCCGCGCCGCTACCCCTGCAGCAGGACGGCGGCGAGCGTGCCGAGCAGCAGGAACGGGCCCATCGGCACGTCCAGCCCGCGCACCGGGCCGCGCCGGACCAGGGCCGCGCCGGCCCGGCCGACCGCCCAGAGCCCGGAGAGCGCCGCGGCCGCGAACAGCCCGGCGAAGGCCGCGGACCAGCCGTACCGGCCGAGCAGCGCGCCCAGGCCGAGCGCCAGGACGGTGTCCCCGGCGCCCATCAGCCCGAACCAGCCGGGCAGTTCGAACAGCGCGGCGGCGGCCAGCGCCACCAGCAGGCAGCGCAGCAGCACCCCCGGGCGGCCCGCCGCCAGCTCCAGCACCACCAGCAGCAGCGCCAGTCCGGCCGCCAGCGTCCAGCTCAGCGGGTACGGCAGCCGGCGCACCCGGGCGTCGGTGAAGCCGAGCACCACCCCCGGACCGGCCGCCCAGAGGAGCAGCACCGCGTCGGCCGGGTGGGCCGCGAAGAGGGCCGCCGCGGCCACCGCCGCCGTCACCGCCTCGACCAGCCCGGGCGGCGGGCCCAGCCGCTCCCGGCAGCCCGGGCAGCGCCCGGTCGGCGGCAGGCCGCGCAGCGCCCGGGCACAGCCGGGGCAGTTGGTGCACCACGGCTCGCCCTCGGGCACGGCGTACCGCACCACCAGTCCGCGCAGCGCCGGCGCCACCAGCAGACCGGCCAGCAGCGCCCCGAGTACGGTGGCGATCACCGCGTCCCCCTCTCCCGCCGACGGTACGGTCCGGCCCGACCGGTCCGGGCCCGGCGGGCTCCCGCCCGCGTCCGGCCGCGGCACCGCGCCCGCTTCCGGTCCCGGTTCCGGTGCCGCACCGAGCACATCATCCGGCACCCCCGCGGACGCCGGGCCCGGCAGCAGTGTGCGCTCCGTCTCGTGCCGACCGGCACTCCGCCGGAGTTCCTCGTCTTCGGCAGCGTTCCGGACACCGGGCCCCTGATCCGGAAGGCCGGCCGACGGCTCCGCCTCTCGATCGAAGGGGCCCCTCCGGGGTGGTCCGGCGCGTGTCCCCGAACACGCACCGGACCACCCCGGCATGGCCCTAAAGTAGGCAGGCATGCAGGTCATCCAGTCCAGCAAGCTCGCCAACGTCTGCTACGACATCCGCGGCCCGGTGCTCGACGAGGCGATGCGGCTGGAGGAGCAGGGCCACCGCATCCTCAAGCTCAACACCGGCAACCCCGCCGTGTTCGGCTTCGAAGCGCCCCCGGAGATCCTCCAGGACATCCTGCGCAACCTCTCCTCCGCGCACGGGTACGGCGACTCCAAGGGCCTGCTCGCGGCCCGCCGCGCCGTGGTCATGCACTACGAGGAGCGCGGCCTGCACGGCCTCACCGTCGAGGACGTCTTCCTCGGCAACGGCGTCTCCGAGCTGATCCAGCTCGCCATGACGGCGCTGCTGGACGACGGCGACGAGGTGCTCGTCCCGGCGCCGGACTACCCGCTCTGGACGGCCTCGGTCTCGCTGGCCGGCGGCACCGCCGTGCACTACCGCTGCGACGAGCAGTCCGAGTGGTACCCGGACCTCGCCGACATCGAGGCCAAGGTCACCGACCGGACCAGGGCGATCGTGGTGATCAACCCGAACAACCCGACCGGCGCGGTCTACCCGCGCGAGGTGCTGGAGGGCCTGGCCGAGATCGCCCGCCGGCACAAGCTGGTGGTCTACGCGGACGAGATCTACGACAAGATCCTCTACGACGACGCCGAGCACGTCCCGCTGGCCACCCTGGCCCCGGACCTCTTCTGCGTCACCTTCAACGGCCTCTCCAAGGCGTACCGGGTGGCGGGCTTCCGCTCCGGCTGGATGGTGCTCTCCGGCGACCGACACCGCGCCCGCAGCTACATCGAGGGCCTGACCGTGCTCGCCTCGATGCGCCTGTGCGCCAACATGCCGGCCCAGCACGCCGTCGCCGCCGCGCTGGGCGGCCGGCAGTCGATCCGGGACCTCGTGCTCCCGGGCGGCCGGCTGCTGGAGTCCCGGGACGCCGCCCACCGGCTGCTCAACGACATCCCCGGTGTGAGCTGCGTCAAGCCGAAGGGCGCGCTGTACGCCTTCCCGCGGCTGGACCCGAAGGTCTACAAGATCAAGGACGACGCCCAGATGGTGCTGGACCTGCTCCGTGCCGAGCGGATCCTGCTGGTCCAGGGCACCGGCTTCAACTGGCCCGAGCCGGACCACTTCCGCCTGGTCACCCTCCCCCGCGCCGAGGACATCACCGATGCCGTCACCCGCATCGGCGACTTCCTCAGCGGCTACACCCAGCCTTGATCCGCGGTCGCCCGGCAGGCGTATGATTCGCGCCTGTCGGCGGCCCGGCGTCTGGTTTCGGGCCCGGGGGGCGGGTCGGCCGGATGGTGCGGGCGATCCGGGCCGACACGGACCGGACACTCCGTCGTGCCCGGCCGCCCCTCCTTGCCCCCACTCGTCGCAAGGAGCCGATCCCTTGGCCCGTACCCGTCTCTCCCGTGCCCGGGCGGCCGCCGCCGTCGCCGGCACGGCCGTCGCCCTCGTCGCCGCGCTGCCGGCCGCCCCGGCCAACGCCTACAACGGCGGCATGATCATCCCCAAGGCCAGCACCCTGGTGAACGCCCACAGCGGCAAGTGCCTGGAGATCGCCGACTGGCGCACCGACAACGGCGCCCCGGCCCGCCAGTGGGACTGCCACGGCGGCGCCAGCCAGATGTGGGACTTCGTCCCGCTCGAGGGCGGCCTCGCCCTCCGCAACCGCTTCTCCGGCAAGTGCCTGGAGATCGCCGACTGGCGCCAGGACGACGGCGCCCCGGCCCGCCAGTGGGACTGCCACGGCGGCTGGAACCAGCACTGGAACTACTCCGGCCGGATCGGCTCGCGCAACGAGCTGGGCTTCAGCAACCTCAACTCGGCCGCGCTGCTGGAGATCGCCGACTGGCGCACCGACAACGGCGCCCCGGCCCGCCAGTGGCGCGGCTCGACCGCCGACGTCGTCGACGCCAACAAGGCCTGGATCACCGCGATCAAGCGCACCTGACGAGCGCTGGGCCCGGGCCGGGCCGCCCGACGGGACGGTCCGGCCCGCGGCGCCGGAAAAGGCTTACGGCCGGAGTCCCGGTCCGGACGATCTCCTTGGTCGGGGAAAGATCGTCCGGCGGAACTCCGGCCGTCCTGTCGCTCGGTCAGTGCGCGATTCGTGCCACGCACCGCCGATGAACCGGCTGAGGCTCAGGCTCAGCCGAGACGCGCGACGAGGTCTCGGTACTCATCCCACAGCGCGGTGGGGGTGTGGTCGCCGAACAGCTCCAGGTGGGCCGGGACGAGCGCGGCCTCCTGGCGCCAGATGTCGGCGTCGACGGTGAAGAGCAGGTCGACGTCCTCCTTCGACAGCTCCAGGCCGTCCAGGTCGAAGCCCTCGACGGTCGGCAGCACACCGATCGGGGTCTCGACGCCCTCGCCGGTGCCCTGCAGGCGCTCGACGATCCACTTCAGCACGCGGCTGTTCTCGCCGTAGCCGGGCCAGACGAACTTGCCCTCGGCGTTCTTGCGGAACCAGTTCACGTAGTAGATCTTCGGCAGCTTGGCGGCGTCCGCGCCGGCGCCGACCTCCAGCCAGTGGGCGAAGTAGTCGCCCATGTTGTAGCCGCAGAACGGCAGCATCGCGAACGGGTCGCGGCGCAGCTCGCCGACGGTGCCCTCGGCGGCGGCGGTCTTCTCGGAGGCGATGTTGGCGCCCAGGAAGACGCCGTGCTGCCAGTCGAAGGACTCGGTCACCAGCGGGACGGCGGTGGCGCGGCGGCCGCCGAAGAGGATGGCCGAGATCGGCACACCCGCCTGGTCCTCCCACTCGGGGGCGATGGTCGGGCACTGCGCGGCCGGGACGGCGAAGCGGGCGTTCGGGTGGGCGGCCGGGGTGCCGGACTCCGGCGTCCAGTCGTTGCCGCGCCAGTCGGTGAGGTGGGCCGGCGGCTCCTCGGTGAGGCCCTCCCACCAGACGTCGCCGTCGTCGGTCAGGGCGACGTTGGTGAAGACGGTGTTGCCCCAGAGCGTGTCGATGGCGTTGGCGTTGGTGTCCACGCCGGTGCCGGGCGCGACGCCGAAGAAGCCGGCCTCGGGGTTGATGGCGTACAGGCGGCCGTCGGCGCCGAAGCGCATCCAGGCGATGTCGTCGCCGATCGTCTCGACCTTCCAGCCCGGGATGGTCGGCTGGAGCATGGCCAGGTTGGTCTTGCCGCACGCGGACGGGAAGGCCGCCGCGACGTACTTCGCCTCGCCCGCCGGCGGGGTGAGCTTGAGGATGAGCATGTGCTCGGCCAGCCAGCCCTCGTCGCGCGCCATGGTCGAGGCGATGCGCAGCGCGTAGCACTTCTTGCCGAGCAGGGCGTTGCCGCCGTAGCCGGAGCCGAAGGACCAGATCTCCCGGGTCTCCGGGAAGTGCGAGATGTACTTGGTGCTGTTGCACGGCCACGCGACGTCCGCCTGGCCCTCGGCAAGCGGAGCACCGACGGTGTGGACGGCCTTGACGAAGTCGCCGTCCTCGCCGAGCTGGTCCAGCACGGCCGTGCCCATGCGGGTCATCACCCGCATCGACACGGCGACGTAGGCGGAGTCGGTGATCTCGACGCCGTACGCGGCCAGCGGGGAACCGACCGGGCCCATCGAGAAGGGCACCACGTACATGGTGCGGCCCTTCATCGCGCCGCGGAACAGGCCCTCGGTGCCCTGGAAGACCTCCCGCATCTCGGCGGGCGCCTTCCAGTTGTTGGTCGGGCCGGCGTCCTTCTCCTGCTCGGAGCAGATGTAGGTACGGTCCTCCACGCGCGCCACGTCCGTCGGGTCCGAGGCGGCGTAGTAGGAGTTGGGGCGCTTCTCCTCGTTGAGCTTCTTGAAGGTGCCCTGAGCCACCAGCAGGTCCGCGAGGCGGTGGTACTCCTCGTCGGAGCCGTCGCACCACTCGATGCGGTCCGGCTGGGTGAGCTCGGCGATCTCGCTCACCCACGCGAGCAGGCGCTGGTGGCGGGTGGGCGCGGATGCGCTGAGAGCAGAGATCTCGTACGACACGATCGCTCCGTTTCGCGCCATCTCGGCGAGGAGGCGGCGTAGCGGGGGTCTGAGGGTGCTTGCAGCGTAGCTCCGGCATCACGGCCCGAGTACGGCGCAGCGGTGAAATTGACGCATCTTTTACTACATTCAGTATGGTTACTGGTTGGTAACCAGTCGCTTTCGGCCCGCCGAGACCCCCTCGAACACCTCTTCCAATACTCCAAAACGTCCAAGTAGTGACGATCGCCACTTCCTACGTGCCGGTAACCTACGGAGCCGTAGGTAGCGGATAGCATGCTGCCCATGACTGCTGAGCTCCTGGAGAGCACGGAGCGTGCCGAGAGCAAGCCGACGTGGCGCGGCTGGCTGCACGCCGGGATGTTCCCCGCCACGGTGGCCGCCGGGATCGTCCTGATCTGCCTGGCCGACTCCACGTCCGCCAAGGTCGCCTGCGCGATCTACTCGGTCAGCGCCTGGCTGCTGTTCGGGGTCAGCGCGGTCTACCACCGCTTCACCTGGGGCCCGCGCGGGGACGCCGTGCTGCGCCGGCTCGACCACGCGAACATCTTCCTGATCATCGCGGGCACCTACACCCCGTTCACCATCCTGCTGCTGGACGGCGCCGCTCAGCAGCTACTGCTCTGGGCGGTGTGGGGCGGCGCACTGGCCGGGATAGCGTTCCGGGTGTTCTGGGTCGGCGCGCCGCGCTGGCTGTACACGCCGGTGTACATCGCGCTGGGCTGGGCCGCCGCGTTCTTCCTGCCGGAGTTCCTGCACGCCGGCGGGGTCGCGGTGCTGGTGCTGATGATCGTCGGCGGGGTGCTCTACAGCGTCGGCGGCGTGGTGTACGGGCTCAAGCGGCCCGACCCGTCACCGCGCTGGTTCGGCTTCCACGAGGTGTTCCACGCCTTCACCCTCGGGGCCTTCATCGTGCAGTACGTCGGCGTCTCACTGGTGGCGTACAGCGCGGCCAACTGAGCCCGGCGCCCCGGAACGGGCGGCCGACCGGTCCGGTGACCGGTGGGCCGCCCGTTCCGCTGTCCGGTGCGCAGTGCGTTCCGCCGTCCAGTCCGGCTTCCGCTCCGGCGCGCGGTCCGCCGACCAGTCCGGCGTCCGGTCCGGCATCCCTTCCGGCCGCTGCTCCGCCGTCCGGCCCGGGGAGGAGTGGGCCTCCGGCCGGTACCCGCGGGCCATGCGCGGACGGGAGCGGGCCTGACGGGCGTCCAGCGCCTCGCGGGCCCGGCGGCAGCGCTCGCAGTGCGCCGCGTCCGGCGTGCCGCCGGCCGCCCGGTGGCCGCGCGGCGCGACCGGCCGGCGGAGCCGCTGCCAGCGCCGGCCGACGTACACCATCAGCAGCAGCACCTCGACCCCGGCGACCGCCAGCACCAGCGCGGCGCCGTTGATCAGATACCCGGCGACCACGGCCAGGGCCGAGCCCACCACCACCACCGCGCCCCAGATCTGGGCGCTCGACTCCCTGTCGGCCATCCGGTCTCCCCTTCCTGCGCCGGGCTCGTGCTCCTGCGCCGGGCTCGTGGTCGGCTCCTGCCGCCCCACCCCTTCTCCGCTCTCGGCACGCTTCGGCCAGCACTGACCGATTGCCACATGGTATCTACCGACAGTCACCCGGAGCCGCCCCGGGGCGGCGAACGACAGATCAACGTTGCGTCAATTCCCCGTGCGGAACACGCACTTCCAGGACACATCACCCAGCGTGAGCGGATTGCCACTCCGGAGCGTGTTGACGGCCACCATCTTTTGGGAGTTACTGTCATTTGACAGGAGCTTCCCTGTCGTCCGACCGGCTTCCGGAGGTTGCCCGTGTCCACCGCTCCCGCCCCGCCCGGGCCCGACCCCAGGCGCTGGCTCGCGCTCGTCGCCGTCGCACTGAGCGTCCTGGTGATCAGCTTCGACATGACGATCCTGAACGTCGCCCTGCCCACCCTGGCCTCCCAGCTCCAGGCCACGACCGGGCAGCAGCAGTGGATCGTCGACTCGTACACCGTGGTCTTCGCCGCCGCGATGCTCCCCGCCGGGCTGATCGGGGACCGCTTCGGCCGCCGCCGCACCCTCACCGTCGGCCTCGCCCTGTTCGGCCTCGCCTCCGCCGTCGGCATGCTCGCCGACAGTCCCGGCACCCTGATCGCCGCACGCGCCGCGATGGGCCTGGCCGGCGCGCTGGTCATGCCGATGTCCATGGCCGTGATCCCCGGGCTGTTCCCGGCCGGCGAGCAGCGCCGCGCCACCGCGGTCCTGGGCGCCTCGCTCGCCGCCGGCGCCCCGCTCGGCCCGCTGATCGGCGGCTTCCTGCTCCAGCACTTCTGGTGGGGCGCGGTCTTCGCGATCAACGTCCCGCTGACCGTCGTCGGCATCACCGCCTGCGTGCTGCTGCTCCCCGAGACCCGCAACCCCGCCGCGCCCCGGTTCGACCTGCCCGGCACCGCGCTCGCCGCGGGCGGGCTGGCCGCGCTCACCTTCGGCATCATCGAGGGCCCCGACCGCGGCTGGGCCGACCCGCTGGTGACCGGGATGCTCGGCGGCTCGCTGGCCGCCCTCGCCGTCCTGGTGCTGCGCAGCCGCCGGCAGCGCGACCCGATGCTCGACCTGCAGCTCCTCGCCGACCCCGCCTTCCGCTGGTCGACGGTGGCCGCGACGCTGGTCTCGCTGGTGCTGTTCGGCGCCTTCTTCGTCCTGCCGCTGTACTTCCAGAGCGTGCTCGGCGCCGACGCCCTCGGCACCGGCCTGCGGCTGATGCCGATGATGCTCGGGCTGATGGTGGCCGCCAAGCTCAGCGACCGGCTGGTCGCCCGGACCGGCCCCCGGCTGGTGATCACCCTCGGGCTGGCCCTGCTGGCCGCCGCGCTGCTGCTCGGCAGCCGCACCGACGCCTCCGACGGCTACGGCCCGGCGGCGGTCTGGCTCGTCCTGCTCGGCCTCGGCATGGGCCTGTCGCTGATCACCGCCCAGGCCTCCGCCCTGCTCACCCTGCCGCCCGCCAGGGCCGGCGTGGGCGCCGGACTGCTCCAGACGATGCGCCAGGTCGGCGGGGCGATCGGGGTGGCGGTGTTCGGCAGTCTGCTGGCCGGCGCCTACCGCGGTGCGCTGGACACCACGGCGCTCCCCGCCGGGACCGCGCACCGGGCCGAGCAGTCGGTGGTCGCCGCCGACGCCGTGGCCGCCGCCACCGGGAACCCGGCGCTGACCGCCTCGGCACACACCGCGTACGTCCACGGCATGACGGTGGTGCTGCTGGTCTCGGGGGTCATCGCGGCACTGTCCGCCGTCCTGGTCGCGCTGCGGATGCCCGCCGCCGAGCCGCGCCCGGCGGGCGAACCGGCCGGCGAACCGGTGGGGCAGGGCGCGGGCGGACCTGGTGGGCCTGGTGGACCGGGCGGGGCCGGGCCTGGTGGACCGGGCGGGGCCGGGTCCTCTGCCGGAAGCACCGCCGTGCCCGCCACCGATCACCGATAATCGAAGGTATGAGCGCAACGCGGCCGACAGCGGCACCCCCGGCAGCAACAGGACCGGCCACCTCGGTCCAGGCGATGCTGGAGGCGCCGCTGTCGCTGCGCGAACGGAAGAAGCTGAAGACCCGCCAGGCGATCCGCCGTGAGGCGTACCGGCTGATCACCGCACAGGGCTACGAGAACACCACCGTGGAACAGATCGCGGCGGCGGCCGAGGTCTCGCAGTCCACCTTCTTCCGGTACTTCCCCACCAAGGAGGACCTCGTCCTCACCGACGAGTACGACCCCGCGCTGGTCAGCGCCCTGCTGGCCCGCCCGGTGGACGAACCGTTTCTGCGCACCTGCCGCGAGGCCCTGGTCGGCCTGATGCGCGAGCTGCTGAAGAGCGAGCGCGAGGAGCTGCTCATCCGGATGCGGCTGGTCAACGACGTCCCCGCGCTGCGCGCCCGGATGTTCGAGACCGCCAACGACCCGCAGCAGCTCTACCTCGACGTGCTGACCCGGCGGGCCGGCATCGAGGAGCCCACCTTCGGGATGCGGGTCACCGCGGCCGCCATCGGCGCGGCCACCACCGAGACCGTGCTGCGGTGGGCCCGGGGCGGGGGGACGGAGGACATCGCCGACCTGGTCGACCGTGCCTTCGCCGTGCTGGAGGGCGGGTTCACCGACCTGTAGGCCGGACGGGCCGACGCGGCCTCCGGTGCCCCGCCCGGTGTGCGGGCGGGCCGACATGCGGGCGTGCAGGCAGTCGGACGGGCGGACGGGCGTGCGGACGGCGGGGCCCGGCCGCCGGGCCGGACCCCGCCGCCCCCTCACCCGGTGGTCACCGCCGACGAGGCCCGGCCACGCCGGACTCCCGCCCGCCGCCGCAGCGCGACGCCCGCGAGCGCCGTGACGCCCAGGGCCGCACCCGCCGTGACGGCCGGCAGTGCGCCGCCACCCGGCGCCGCCGTCCGCGCGGCGGCCTGTTCCGGCCCGGTGGCATCCGTATCCGGCCGGTAGCCGCCGCCCTTCCCCGCCCGGTCGTACGCGGACCCGGGCAGCTTGTCGCCGTACCGCTGCCGGACCAGCTGCTGGTACGCCGCCAGGCTCACGCCGTCCGCACCCACCGAACGCCGCGCCTCGTCGTCCAGCGGCAGCACCCGGCCGTCCCGCAGCACGTACCAGGCGTTCAGCTGCGGCTCGCGGAACGCCGTCCCGCCGCCGCCCTCGGCGGCCCGAGCCGCGTAGTCGGTCTCGTCGCCACCGGAGGCGATGTTGACGACCCGCCAGGTGCCGCCCTGCTTCACCGTCCACACCGAGGCCACCCGGCCGTCCGCCGAGACGGCCTTGCTCGCGGTGAACTCGGCCTTCGCCACCGGCGCGCCCGGGGTCCCGGCCACGAAGGCCGCGTCCAGGGTGAAGACCGGCACGGTGTCGCCGGACAGCCGCGGTGCGGCCGCGCGTGCCGCCTCCGCCTCCGCCGCCTCCGCTCCCCCGGCCGCGCCGACGGCTTGCTGCCGGGCCGGCTGCCCGGACGGTTGCCCGGCGGGCGGCACGCCCTGGCGGGCGAAGAACCGGCCCAACCGGTCGAGCACGGCCGGGCTCTGGGCCGCACCACGGGCCTCGGCCAGGTCGGCGGCCCCGACCGGCTCGGGGCCGCCGGCCGGGGTACCACCGGGGGCACCGGCCGGGGTGGCCACGGCCGCCGGGGCGACGGCCAGGCCGAGGCCGGCGGCGATCAGGACGGCCACGGCCGCACTACGGATGCTGGTCATGGTCGCCCCTCACGCGCCGATCCGGTACAGGGAGTGGGTCCAGGAGAACGTGCCGTTGGACACGTAGTAGTCGTAGTCCGCCCAGTTGTAGCGGTAGTTGGACGGCCACGGGTCGCCCCAGTAGACCTGGTTGGCGCCGGTGTCGTACCCGTACACCACGTGCATGTGGCCGCCGCCGGAACTCCACTGGATCCGGGTCTCGATCGGCCGGTCGGCGTTCACCTCGGTCTGCACGGTGCTGTAGCGCAGGTACCCGGTGACGTACGAGCCCGGGCTGATGCCGATCCGGCTCAGGCCGTTCTGCACGTCGCCCAGCGTGGCCTGGCTGTTGGGGCAGCCGGAGTTGCTCGAACGGCCGAAAGCCGCGTTGCAGAACTGGTTCTGGCTGTACGAGTACCCGTACCAGGCGGCGATCGTGTTGCCGCTCGCCGCCCAGCACCAATTGGTCTGCTGTTGCTGCTGCATGGTGATGCCGAGCTTCTTGTACGTGCCGGCCAGGCCGGCCGTACTGCCCGCCGCCGCGGCCGGGCGGACCCGGGCGGAAGCGGTGGCCGGCGCGCCGTTGGGGGCGGCGGAGGCCGGGGCTGCGAGAGCCGGGGCGGCGGCCGCGGCGGTGAGCGCCGGGCCGAGCACGCCGAGCGCGAGCACCGAGACCGCGCGGCGCAGGCGTGTGCATGGAACTGACATGGGGGCGTTCCTCCTTGCACAGGCAGAGGAGTGGATCGTGTGGGGGTTGCGATCCGGATCGCGCCATCGAGCATCGCGCCATTGACAGAACCTGGTCAACGACTCTCACGGCCCCCGTTCCCCGCTGTGAACGCCCCCGTCCAGATGTGAACACCAGCCCCGGAACCCCCGCGCCCCCGGCCCCCACCGGTGACAAACCATCCTCCGCATGTGAATATTCACGACCAACCGGCGCCGCCCGCCCGGCCCGACCGCCGAGGAGGCCGCCATGCACCGCAGCGAACAGGCCGACCTCGCCACCGTCCTGCGCACCGGCCCCTTCCACCTCGCCCTGCGCACCGCCATCGCCACCCGCGGCCTCGCCCTGCACCGGCTGCGCGAGCACCTCGCCCAGCGCGGCGTCCACGTCGGCGTCACCAGCCTCAGCTACTGGCAGCAGGGCCGGCGCCGCCCCGAACGAACCGAATCACTGCGCGCCGTACGGGCCTTGGAAGACGTCCTGGACCTCCCCGAACACTCCCTCACCCGGCTCCTCGGCCCCAGCCGCACCACCCCCGCCGACCCGGCCGGACCACCCGTCCGCCCCTACCGCGACCTCATCACCCCGGCCGCCGCCGTCGACGACCTGCTCGCCACCATCGCGAGCCCGCGCGACACCGGCCTGCACACCATCACCCACATCGAACGGATCCGGGTCGGCGCCGACCGCCAACTCCTCCGCCGCGACTCCCAGCACGCCCTGCGCGCCCACCGCGACGGCATCGACCGCTACCTGGCCATCTACCAGGGCGACCCCGGCTGCGACATCACCCGGGTCGGCGTCCGCGCCGAGGAGAACTGCCGCCCCGGCCGCATCCGCCGCGACCCCGCCCACCACCTGCTGGCCGTCGAACTCCTCCTCGACCGCCGCCTCCGCGCCGGCGACACCCACCTGCTCGGCTACGGCTTCGACGACGCCCCGTCCCCCACCCCCGGCTGCGAGTACGTCCGCGGCTTCAACTCCGGCGCCGGCCAGTACGTCCTCCAGGTCACCTTCCACCCCGCCGCCCTCCCCGTCCGCTGCCACCGGTTCGCCCTCCGCTCCCCCGGCGAGAAGCCCCACGAGACGGAGGAACTCACCCTCGACGGCCACCACTGCGTCCACCTCGTCGGCTCGGCCCTCGGACCGTGCCTGCTGGGGATCCGCTGGGACTGGGAGTAGCGGTCAGTGCGACCAGTAGGGGTCGTCGACATCGGCATCACGGGCACCGGTCGGCGTCTTCGCCAACGGCGGCACCGGTTTGTACTCATGCGCAGGTCGGTACCGCACACCGAACAGTGAGGCTTCGAACCAGACCTCGTCATAGGGTGCGTCGACCGCGAGCGGGGCGGACGCAGTGAACGTGAACGAGGGCGAGTCAGGACCACCGCACACGAGCCTGACCCGCCGGGCCCCGCCCTGGTACTTGTCCGAATACCGCTCTGGCTCGAGGCAGTGTGTCCAGCCCCGCCCGATCTGGTCGAGCAGAGCCTGGAGCTTGCCCGGCGCGATCCTGGTCCGGACATCGACATGACCTGTGACGTCCGAAATCAGGCTCGGCTCTCCGTCCCAGTGCTGCGGATACCGGTTCACCTCGTAGCCACCGCCCAGATACGCCAACGGCGGAGATATCCCGTCCATCGTGGCCCGGAGCGCCTCGTTGATCCGTGTCTCGGCGTCCGCCGCGCCGGCTTGTCCGGTCAGGCGCCGGTCCCGGTGAGCCATCGGACCGTAGCCGTTGCAGAACAGCACGATGCCGGTGGACAGCAGGACGGCGACCACCACGACCGCGGCGATGACCACCTTCACCCGGCGCCTGCTCACCGGCCCTCCACCAGCTTGACGTCGCCGCCGCGGCTGACGATGCCGGCAATGTTGTCCAGTGAGG
The DNA here is from genome assembly GCF_040643935.1 of Kitasatospora sp. NPDC047058. Lineage (NCBI taxonomy): Bacteria > Bacillati > Actinomycetota > Actinomycetes > Kitasatosporales > Streptomycetaceae > Kitasatospora > Kitasatospora sp. NPDC047058. The sequence continues at coordinate 18,667 of NZ_JBEYVJ010000062.1, forward strand.
GTCCGCCGTGTTCCGGGGTGAGGTACTTGGTGTGCATTCCGACCACGTCCGTGGTGTCACCGCCGTCGTCGACGGAGAAGCGCTTGCCGCCGAAGGCCGTACTCGCCGGATCCGTCCCGTACCAGCCGTTGTCCGGGTCGAAGAGCTCGTGCATACCCCAAGCGACGATCGGGCCACTGGTGAGGGTGAGGACGGCGTCCCCCTTCGTCGGCGTGTGTGTCACCACGTCGTTCGCCGCCGCGCCCGCCCAGACGTGGTCGGGCATCCCCAGGTCGGCGGCCCTGTCCACACCGACGCCCGGGCTGCCGATGAACACCACGTCGTCGGGCCGTTGGAAGGCCGCGCCGGGCTGGGCCGCGAGCTTGGTGGCCTGGCCGACCACGTACGAGCCGTAGCTGTGCCCGATCGAGGTGACATGTGGCGGCCGCCCGCCCTCGTGGCTGGCCCGTACCCCGCTGAGGAACTTGGCGTAGGCCGGCGCGCCCTTGTCCGCCGCCCCGGTCATCGCTGCCCCCGCGTCCTGCCCCGGCGGGTCGTACCCGAGCCAGACGATCGAGGCGACCGAACCACCAGGCGACACCTTGGCGTTGGCGGCGCGCCAGAGGTTCAGCGTGTTCTCGGACTCGTTGGTTCCAGGAGACCAGGTGCCCTTCACCCCCAGGGAGGCGGGAACCGTGGTGATCCCCGGAACGTAGGCGGAGATGTCGGTGGCGGTGTCGGGATTGCCGAAGGAGATGATCGCCCGCCCCTGGCCTTCGGGGCTGACTCCCAGCAGGTAGTCCCTCGGACGGCCGTCACCGGCGTTCTTCGCGTCGTCGTCCAAGCGGGCCTTGATGGGGTAGAGCTTCGCGTACTCCTCCTGCTCGGCCTTGGTACGGGCCCGCCCGCTGAGCTCGCTCAGCCGATTTACCAGATACGCCCGGTTCACCTGGTCCCGGACCGGCGCCGGGATGCCGTCCAGGTTGCCGATCGCCTCCGGGTGGTGGTCGATGAACCACTGCTGACCCGCCGGGTCGAGGCCCTTCCACCAGGAGTTCACCTCGGTCGGGCCGGCGTCCTTCCCCGGCATGTCCTTGCGGTAGCCCGGATTGTTGAGCCCGGCGAAGTCCTGGAGGTACTTGTCCGCGCTCGCCGTCTTCATCTCCAGGCCGGACTTGTCGTCGGCGTGACCGGTGAAGCGCCTGAGTTCGGCGGCGAGGCCCTGGTCGGCCTGGGTGGCCTCGGTGAGGGCGGCCGTGATCCGCCTGCTGACCTCCTCGGCGGCGGCCTTCTGCTTGTCCGCCCAGTCGGGCGCCTGGTACGGGTTGGCCGGGGCGCTCCAGCTGACGGTGCCGTCGTCGGACACCTTGAGGCCCTTCGCGGCGGCGTCGGTCAGCGCTTGCCGGAGTTTGGACTGGGCGAGCGTGAACGTGTCCGCGTGGTCCCGCAAGGTGCTCTCGATGCAGGAGAGTTCGACGTCCGCCGCCTGCAGCTTGCCCGTCGTCGCGTCCAGCGACCTGGCGGCCGCGTCGGCGGCGCCGCCCGTCCAGCCGGAGCCGTGGACGCGGTCGGCGGTGCCGCTCTTCCACTGGGTGGTGTGTTCGGAGTACGCCCGGTAGAGCCGCCCGTACGCCTCGGCGGCCGCGTACAGGTCGGCCGGCTTCGCGTTCTTCAGGCTTGCGAGATCCACTTCCAGCCCCCCAGCTGTCACGAACCGTCACGCTTGCATACTCACCCCGATACTCACCGCTACCATAGCGTGGACGACCGACAGCGCAACCGAGGGGGAGACGGTGGCCGACGGGACGGGTTTCACGGTGCGGCCGGACGAGTTGTCCGCTGCCGGGAGCAATGCGCAGGCGGTGGCCGGGAAGGTGCCGGAGGAGACGGCGAAGCTCGCCGCGCCGAGCGACCAGGCCGCGGCCGGGCTCGACGGCTGGCAGAGCGGGCCGGCGCTGCACGCGTGCTCGGCCGCCTGGAGGACGCTGCTCGACGGGCTGGCGGAGGACATGAAGGCGGCGGGCGGCAATCTGATCGCGACCGCGCACAACTACCGCGACAGCGACCGCTCGACGGGCGGGACGCCGGTGGCGCAGGGCGGCGGCAGCGACCCGTTCAACACCACGGTCCGGCAGTCGACCGGGGTTCACGCCATCGACTGACCGCCCGCCAGCACCGGCCGCTCGGTGGCGCGGAGGGTGTCGTACGCCGGGTCGATGGTGCCGAAGAGCCGGTCCCACACGGTGGTGTAGAAGCCCAGGTTGACCGCCGGGTCGGCGTGGTGGCCGGCGTGGAACATCGGCAGCGCCACCCACCGGAACACCGCGCGCCGCCGGACGCGGGCGGGGAACGGCTCGACGCCGAGGTGTCCGAGCAGGCCGAACACCAGGTTGACGCCGATGTACGCGAGCAGGGCGGCTGCGGACATCTCCCGCACGCAGAGGACCGCGAGCCAGGAGCCGCCGAAGCCCAGCACCTCCAGCGGGTGCAGCACGAAGAGGGTGGCCGGGCGCGGGTCGGGGTAGCCGTGGTGGAGTTCGTGGGCCAGGCGGTAGAGCCGGCGGCGGTGGGCCAGCCAGTGGCCGCCGTACATCAGGCCGTCCATCACCAGGGTGAACACCAGCAGGTCGGCGAGGGCGGGCAGCCCGGCGCCACCGTTCAGCCGGATCCAGCCGGCCTGCCAGAGCAGCCAGCCCGCCACGCCGACGGCGGAGTTGAGCAGGACGGCGACGGCCGCCAGCAGCACCTCGCGCCGGTCGGGCGGCGGGGGCGGCGGCGTCACCCGCCGCTGCTCGCCGTACCGCCGGACCAGCAGCCCTCCGCCGAGCAGCGACACGACGAGCAGCCCGAGGTTGGCGGCCAGCGCTCCGGCCGACACCTCCACCAGGCCCAGTCCCGCTGTCCAGGCCAGCAGTCCGTCCAGCACCGCGCCCACCCCCCACCCCCGCGCCCGGCAGGGCGCCTACCCGACCGGAGTGTAGACCGGGCCGACCCGGGTCGATCCAGGCCGCCCCCGGTCACCCCCGGCGGCCCCCGGTCACCCCAAGTCCGTCCGGGCGCCCAGCCGTTCGGCCAGCACGGCCGGATCGGTGGTCGGCGCGTCGCAGGCGAAGTGCCGGCAGACGTACGCGGCGGGCGCGCCGCCCATCAGCGGCCGGTCGGCCAGCAGCGGCACCTCGGCCGCCGCGTCGGGCCCGCCGAGCGCGACCACCGCGCCGGGCGCCGTCCCCAGCAGCGCCGCCCGGTGCAGCGCGGCCGTGGCCGGCTCCCCGGCGGGGCCGACCACGGCGACCTCGCGCGGCCCGTCCGCCAGCGCCTCGGCGACGGCCAGCCCCCAGCCGATGAACCGCGGCGCCCGGGAGGCCAGCGCGCCGACGATGCCCAGCGCCCGTTCGGCGGCGGTGCGGTGGCGCGCCGAACCGGTGTACGCGGCGTAGGTGAGCAGGGCGCCCGCCGCGGCCGTCCAGCCGGACGGGGTGGCGTTGTCGGTCGGGTCCTGGGGCCGCCGGATCAGCTCCTCGGCGTCGTCGGCGGTGTCGTACAGCGCGCCGGACGCCTCGTCGGCGAAGTGCTTGAGCACGGTGTCCAGCAGCCCGCCGGCCAGTTGGAGCCAGGACGCCTCGCCGGTGACGGCGTACAGCGCGAGGAAGCCCTCCGCGGTGTCGGCGTAGTCCTCCAGGACGCCGGCGTTGGCGCCGGCCCGGCCGTCCCGGGAGGTGCGCAGCAGCCGGCCGTCGGCGGTCAGGTGGACGGCGAGCAGCAGGTCGGCGGCGCGTTCGGCGGCCTCGACCAGGTCGGGGCGGTCCAGCAGGGCGCCGGTCTCGGCGAGTGCGGCGATGGCGAGGCCGTTCCAGGCGGCGACCACCTTGTCGTCCCGCGCGGGTGCCGGCCGTCCGGCGCGGGCCTCGAAGAGCTTCGCCCGGATCCGCTCGGCGGCCTCGGGGTCCTCCGCGTCACGCAGCAGCTGCAGCACCGAGGAGCCGTGCTCGAACGTGCCCGCCGCCGTCACCTCGTACAGCTCGGCCGCGAGCGCGCCGTCCGCCTCCCCCAGCACCTCGGCGAGCTGCTCGGGCGTCCAGGCGTAGTACGCGCCCTCGGTCTGCTTCCCGGTCGCCGGGTCGAGGCTGTCCGCGTCCAGGGCGGAGGCGAACGCGCCTTCGGGGGTGCGCAGTTCGCGCAGCAGGAAGCCGGCGGTGGAGAGTGCCACCCGCCGGGCGAGCGGGGAGCCGGTGGCCCGCCACAGGTGCAGGTAGGCGCGGAGCAGCAGCGCGTTGTCGTACAACATCTTCTCGAAGTGGGGCACCACCCAGCCGGCGTCGACCGCGTACCGGGCGAAGCCGCCGCCGAGCTGGTCGTGGATGCCGCCGCGGGCCATCGCCTCGGCGGTCCGGACGGCCATCTCCAGGGCCGCGGTCGAGCCGGTCCTTGCGTGGTGGCGGAGCAGGAACTCGACCGCCATGGACGGCGGGAACTTGGGCGCGCCGCCGAAGCCGCCGCGCCGGGGGTCGAAGTCCCGGCTGAGCGCGACCAGGGCCTGGTGCAGGTCGGCCTCGCCGGGCGGCTGGTGGACGCCGCCGCCGACCGTGTACAGCGAGGCGCGCTCGGCCAGGTCGGCGCGGATCCGGCCGGCGACCTCGCCGACCTCCTCCCGGCGGTCGCGCCAGGCGGCGTCGACGCCTTCGAGGACCTGCCGGAAGGACGGCATGCCGTGCCGGGGCTCCGGCGGGAAGTACGTCCCGAAGTAGAACGGGTCCTTGTCGGGGGTCAGGAAGACCGTCATCGGCCAGCCGCCCTGCCCGGTCGCCGCCTGTACCGCCTCCATGTACACGGCGTCGACGTCCGGCCGTTCCTCACGGTCGACCTTCACCGCGACGAACCGCTCGTTGAGGTAGCCGGCCACCCCGGAGTCCTCGAAGGACTCGTGCGCCATCACGTGGCACCAGTGGCAGGCCGCGTAGCCGACGGACAGCAGCACCGGCACCCCCCGCCGGTGTGCCTCCTCGAACGCCTCGGGGCCCCACGGCCACCAGTCCACCGGGTTGTCGGCATGCTGCAGCAGGTACGGCGAGGTCGCGTCCGCGAGACGGTTCGGCATGCCCCCATCCTCGCGCATCGGCGCGCGGGCGGGGGCGTCGTCTCACTCCTTCGGAGCCTCCGGTTCCTCGACGAAGTCGACGCGCTTGAACTGCTTGTTCATCGACTTGGCCAGGAACCAGGTGGCCACGCCGAGGGCGGCGAAGACGACGAAGCCCAGCAGGCCGGGCGTCACCTTGGTCTCGTCGAGGGCGAGCTCGGCGGCGAGGTGGGTGAGGTTCACGGGGGCGCTCATATCTCTATGGTGGCCCGGCTCACGGGGAGCCGGGCCATCGGGGGTGGGTCAGTCGCGCGTGTCGGCGGCCTCGGCCGCCAGGCTGGGGGTGCGCAGGCCGGCGAACAGGTCGTCCTCCGGCAGGTCGGTGTCGATCAGGGTGCGGGCCAGCTCGTAGTCCTCGGTCGGCCAGACCTCGCGCTGGACGTCGAGCGGGACGCGGAACCACGGGCCGTCCGGGTCGATCTGGGTGGCGTGCGCGATCAGCGCCCGGTCCCGGGTCTCGAACCAGTCGTCGCAGCGGACCCGGGTGGTGATCTCGCGCTCCTTGCGGCCGCTCTTCTCCCAGCCCGCGATCCACTCGCCGTACGGCGATTCGAGGCCGTGCTCGGTGAGGTACGCGTGCAGCGCGCGGATCCGGCCCATCGGGAAGCCGTGGTTGTAGTAGAGCTTCAGCGGCTGCCAGGGCTCGCCGGCGTCCGGGTAGGCGTCCGGGTCGCCGGCGGCGTCGAAGGCCAGCATGGTGATCTTGTGGGTCATGATGTGGTCCGGGTGCGGGTACCCGCCGTTCTCGTCGTAGGTCGTGACGACCTGCGGCTTGAACTCGCGGATCAGCCGGACCAGCGGCTCGGCCGCCTCCTTGACGTCCTGCAGGGCGAAGCAGCCCTCCGGGAGCGGCGGCAGCGGGTCGCCCTCGGGCAGGCCCGAGTCGACGAAGCCCAGCCAGGCCTGCTTGATCCCGAGGATCGCCCGGGCCGCGTCCATCTCCTTGGCCCGGACCTCGTGGATGTTCTCCTCGATCTCGGGCTTCCCCTGCAGCTTCGGGTTGAGGACCGAACCGCGTTCTCCCCCGGTGCAGGTGGCCACCAGCACGTCCACTCCCTGGTCGACGTACATGGCCATGGTGGCGGCGCCCTTGCTGGACTCGTCGTCCGGGTGGGCGTGCACCGCCATCAGTCGCAACTGCTCAGTCAACGCGTGCGTTCCTTCCACAATGTCTGGGCCTCCCGCGAAGCCGGTCTGCCCACCGTCTGAGCCGCTCGTTCGGTAGCCGCTCGGTCAGGGACCGCGTCACCGCGGGACCGGCCGCCGGGCGCCGGCGGCACTCCGCCGCCACGCCGCCGACACGGCCGAGCCCCGCCCCCGCCGGACCGGCCGCGGGCGTGCCCCTCCTATAGTGACGGACTGGAGGAGCGTCGCATTCCCCGCACCACCCGCGCGGCCCTCCCCGGAGAGGACTGAGCCGCATGAGTGAGCGCGCAGCTACCACCGCCCCGCAGCCGCCCGAGGGGCGCTACGGCCGGCGGAGCGACCGCGAGGCGGACCGCCGGCTCAAGGTGATCGGCGCGGTCTGCGGCGTGCTGGGGCTGGGCGTGCTGGCCTGGCTGGGCGGCTCGTACCTGCTCCGCGAGACCACCATCAACGGCACCGTCCCGTCCTTCGAGGCGGTCTCGGACGGGGAGCTCAAGCTGCACCTGGCCGTCCGCAAGAGCGACGGCACCGCCGGCACCTGCACCGTCCGCTCGCAGGGCGAGAACGGCGCGGTGGTCGGGATGGCCGACTTCCCGGTGCCGAAGGACGGCTCCAGCTACGACGCCGTCGTGAGCCTGCGGACGACCACCCGCGGCACCACCGCCGAGCTGCTGGGCTGCACCCCCGCCGAGTAGCCGCGGGCGGTCCCGCCGGGTGGACGCGGGCGGTCCCGCCGGGTATTCACTGGCGATCGCGGCCCGACCGGCGCATATTCGATCGCGGGAGCGGGAATCCGTAGGAAGGTCCCCGCGCACCCCCCGCGCATCCGTTCTGTACACCTTGGCGCAATGCCGACGTCAACGGCACGCCAACGACTCTCCCGCTTGTCGGCGGGAGTTGTTAGGCTCGTGGTTTCGCCCCTTCCGCACCAAGAGGTACGGGAGCGGGCGTTGCTTTGTAGTTACGACCGATATCACCACCACCACCTGCTGACGACTCACACCCTCAGCACAGTCCCAGCACCTACGAGGAGCACCTGTGACCCAGACCAGCGACCACGTGACCTGGCTCACTCAGTCCGGCTACGACCAGCTCAAGGCCGAGCTGGACCACCTGACCGGCCCCTGGCGCATCGAGATCGCCCAGAAGATCGAGGCGGCGCGCGAAGAGGGTGACCTCAAGGAGAACGCCGGCTACCACGCGGCGAAGGAGGAGCAGGGCAAGTACGAGCTGCGCATCCGCCAGCTCACCCAGCTCCTGGAGCGCGCCAAGGTCGGCGAGGCCCCGGCGGACTCGGGCGTGGTGGCCCCGGGCATGGTCGTCACGGTCGCCTTCGACGGCGACGAGGACGACACCACGACCTTCCTGCTGGGCTCGCGCGAGATGGCCGGCAGCGACGACCTGGACGTCTACTCGCCGCAGTCGCCGCTGGGCCGCGCCATCGACGGCAAGAAGGTCGGCGACGAGGCGACGTACGAGCTGCCGAACGGCAAGCACGCCTCGGTGACGATCACCGAGGTGAAGCCGCACAACGGCTGACCCGACGCACCGAGGGCGGCCGTGGAGCATTCCACGGCCGCCCTCGCGCGTACCCGGCGTCCGCCGGGGCCCCGGCGGACCCGGGCCTCAGCCCACGGCGGAGCGGTACTTGCGCACCGACAGCCAGGAGAAGACCGCGGTGATCACCAGCGACCAGAGCACCGAGACCAGCTCGGCGTGCTGCATCGGCCAGGCGCTGTCCACCGGGCCGACCTGGTTGCCGAAGAGGTTGCGGCAGGCCTGCACGGTGGCGCTGAACGGGTTCCAGTAGGCGATCGGCTGCAACCAGCCCGGCATCGAGCTGATCGGCACGAAGGCGTTGGAGATGAAGGTCAGCGGGAAGAGCCAGATCAGCCCGGCCGAGGTGGCCGCCTCGGGGCTGCGCACCGAGAGGCCGATCAGCGCGCCGATCCAGGAGAAGGCGTAGCCGAGCAGGAGCAGCAGCGCGAACGCGGCCAGCGCCTCCAGCACGCCCTCGTGGATCCGCCAGCCGACCGCCAGCGCGACCAGGGCCAGCACCACCAGCGTGAACGCGGTCTGGCAGAGGTCGGCGAGGGTGCGGCCGACCAGCACCGCCGAGCGGGCCATCGGCAGCGAGCGGAACCGGTCGACCAGGCCCTTGGTCATGTCCTCCGCGATCCCGGCGGAGGCGCCGGCGGTCGCGAAGGTCACGGTCTGGGCGAAGATGCCGGCCATCAGGAACTGGATGTAGGCGTCCGAGCTGGCCTGTGTCCCGGGGATCTGGATGGCCCCGCCCATCACGTACGAGAACAGCAGCACGAACATCACCGGCTGCATGAGCCCGAAGACCACGATCTCGGGGATCCGGGTCATCCGGCGCAGGTTGCGCTTGGCGACCACCCAGGAGTCGTGCAGGGTGGCCGCGACGCCGTGGCGCTGCTTGGGTATCGCCCCGCCGATGGCGTGCTCGGTGGCGGTCGTCATCTCACCGCTCCTTCCCGGCCGTGACGGCCTGCTTGTCCGGGCCCTGGCCGTCCCCGTCGCCTGCGCCGCCGCCTTCGGACCGCCCCTTGCCGCGGCCGGCGCGGCCCCGGCCGCCCTTGCCGTCGCCGCCCTCCTCCTCGGCCTCCGTGACGTGGCCGGTGAGCGAGAGGAAGACGTCGTCCAGGGTCGGCCGGCGCAGGCCGATGTCGTCGATCTCGATCGAGCGGGCGTCCAGCTCGCGGATGGCGTCCGCGAGCATCCGGGCGCCGCCGCTGACCGGGACGGTGATCCTGCGGGTGTTCTTCTCGACGGCCGGCTCGCCCAGGGCGTAGCCGGCGAGCGCGGCGACCGCCTCGCCGACCAGGTCGGGGCGGTGCACGACGACCTCGATCCGCTCGCCGCCGATCTGTGCCTTGAGCTGGTCGGCGGTGCCGCGGGCGATCACCTTGCCGTGGTCGACCACCGCGATGTCGTGGGCGAGGCGGTCGGCCTCCTCCAGGTACTGGGTGGTGAGCAGCAGGGTGGTGCCCTGCTCGACCAGGGTCTCGATGACCTCCCAGAGCGCGAGCCGGTTGCGCGGGTCTAGGCCGGTGGTCGGCTCGTCGAGGAACATCACCGGCGGGCGGACGACCAGGGCGGCGGCGAGGTCGAGCCGGCGGCGCATGCCGCCGGAGTAGGTCTTGGCGGTGCGGTCCTTGGCCTCGGTGAGGTTGAACCACTCCAGCAGTTCCAGGGCGCGCGCCTTCGCCTCGCGGGCGGTCATCTGGTACAGCTCGCCGACCATCTGCAGGTTCTCGAAGCCGGTCAGGTACTCGTCGACGGCGGCGTACTGTCCGGAGAGGCCGATCAGGCTGCGGACCTGGTTCGGGTGCTTCAGGACGTCGACGCCGGCGACCACCGCGCGGCCGGAGTCGGGGCGGAGCAGGGTGGTGAGGACCCGCACGGTGGTGGTCTTGCCGGCCCCGTTCGGGCCGAGCAGCCCGAGCACCGTGCCCTCGGGGACGTCGAGGCTGACGCCGTCCAGGGCTCGTACGTCGCCGAAGGTCTTCACCAGGTTCTCGGCTTGGATGGCTGGCGCCATGGCCTGCCTCATCTCCTCGAAACGGTAGGGGCGATCTGTCCCACTCTGCCCCGGATCCAGGCACACGGGCGACTCGATTTCGCCCGCGCGGCACAGAACGCGATGTATCGCGAGTCTCCCAGCACGCGATATATCGCGTCAAGGCTCGCGGCTCCGCCATGGTGACAGAGACCACTGACAGTCCGGGTGGCCCGCGGGAGGCGGGCCGGAGACGGGCCGCAGGCGGGCGGACTACCGGGAGACGACGTACCCCGCGTCCCGCAGCTCGCCCAGGACCGCCGCGCAGTGCTCCGGCCCCTTGGTCTCCAGGTGGAGGTCCACCTCGACCTCGGCCAGCCCCAGCTGCGGGTCGACCCGCACGTGCGCCACGTCCAGCACGTTGGCGTCCACCCGGGTCAGCACCGCGAGCAGGCCCGCCAGCGCGCCCGGCCGGTCCGCCAGCCGCACCCGCAGCGACAGGTAGCGGCCGGCCGCCGCCAGGCCGTGCCGGAGCACCCGCTGCATCAGCTGCGGGTCGATGTTGCCGCCGGAGAGCACCGCCACCACCGGGCCCTCGAAGGAGTCCGGCTGCTCCAGCAGCGCCGCCACCGGGCTGGCCCCGGCCGGCTCCACCACCAGCTTCAGCCGCTCCAGCCCCAGCAGCAGGGCACGCGAGAGCGAGTCCTCGGAGACCGTGCGGACGCCGTCGGCCAGCTCGTTGACCACCTCGAACGGGATGTCCCCGGGCCGGCCGACCATGATCCCGTCCGCCATGGTGGCGAAGTGCTCCAGCGACACCGGCCGCCCGGCCGCCAGCGAGGGCGGGTACGCGGCCGCGCCCGCCGCCTGCACCCCGATCACCCGCACGTCCGGGCGGAGCGGCTTCACCGCCGCCGCGATCCCGGCCAGCAGCCCGCCGCCGCCCACCCCGACCAGGATGGTGCGCACCTCCGGGCACTGCTCCAGGATCTCCAGGCCGACGGTGGCCTGGCCGGTGACCACGTCCCAGTGGTCGAAGGGGTGGATGAACACCGCACCGGTCGACTCCGAGTACCGCTGCGCGGCCTGCAGCGACTCGTCCACGGTCGCGCCGAGCAGCCGGACCTCGGCGCCGTACTCACGGGTGGCCGCGATCTTGGGCAGCGGCGCGCCGACCGGCATGAAGACCGTCGAGCGGACCCCGAGCAGCGAGGCGGCCAGCGCCACCCCCTGGGCGTGGTTCCCGGCGCTCGCCGCGACCACCCCGCCGGCCCGCTGCACCGGCGAGAGGCCCGCGATCCGCACGTACGCCCCGCGCAGCTTGAACGAGCCGGTGCGCTGGAGGTTCTCGCACTTCAGGTGGACCGGCGCGCCGATCATCGCGGACAGGTGCCGGCTGCCCTCCATCGGCGTCACCCGGGCGACCCCGGCGAGCATCTTCTGGGCGCCGCGGACGTCGTCGAGGGTGATCGGCCAGCTGTGCATGGCGCCAGCCTAGGGCTTAAGGCGTGTCTGACAATTCCCGCCGGGCGCGCGACGCCGGGAATTGTCAGACACGCCTTAGGCGCCGGTCGGGCCGGGACCGGACAGGGATCGACCGGGGATGTCGGCACTGTTCCCGGGCCCGCCCGGCCCGCGTACGCTGCTGATCCTGAGCCTCCGCACCGCACGACGATCGTGAGCCGCGATGACGACGACCTCGCCCCAGGCCACCGACCGCACCGACCCCGTGCACGCCCAACTCCAGTACCAGCTCGCGGTGTTCGCCCGGCGGATGGAGCAGGTCCGCAACTCCGGCGCGGTGGGTGCGCTGGACCGGGCCGCCTACCTGCTGCTCGACCGGCTGGAACGGCACGGACCCGCCAACGTCAAGGCCCTGGCCGACGCGCTGGCCGTCGACTCCTCCACCGTCACCCGGCAGGCCGCCCCGCTGGTCGCGGCCGGCCTGGTCGGCCGGGTCCAGGACCCGGCCGACCGCCGCGCCGTCCGGCTCGCGCTGACCCCGCTCGGCGTCCGCCGGCTGGCCGACGTCCGGGCCGGGCGCTCCGAGCTGGCCCGCCGCCTGCTGGCCGACTGGCCGCCCGAGGAGCAGCGCGCGTTCTGCGCCCTGCTGGCCCGCTTCAACCACTCCATGGAGTCGTACACGGCGGGCCGGCAGGGCGCGTGACCGGCCCGTCCTAGCCGAGCGCCTGCGTGAGGTCGGCCAGCAGGTCGTCGATCGACTCGATGCCGACCGAGACGCGCACCAGGTCGGCGGGCACCTCCAGGGCGGAACCCGCCACCGAGGCGTGGGTCATCCGGCCCGGGTGCTCGATCAGCGACTCGACGCCGCCCAGCGACTCGCCGAGGGTGAACAGCTGCGCCCGGTTGCAGACCTCGACCGCCGCCTCCTCGCCGCCGTTGACGCGGAACGAGACCATGCCGCCGAAGGCCTTCATCTGCTTGGCGGCGATGTCGTGGCCGGGGTGCTCGGGCAGGCCCGGGTACAGCACCTGGCTGACCTTCGGGTGGCCCGCCAGCAGCTCGGCGACCTTCTCCGCGTTGGAGCTGTGCCGGTCCATCCGGACCCCGAGGGTCTTGATGCCGCGCAGCACCAGCCAGGCGTCGAACGGCCCGGAGACCGCGCCCATCGCGTTCTGGTGGTACGCGACCTCCTCGCCGAGGGCCGCGTCGGCCAGCACCAGGGCGCCGCCGACGACGTCCGAGTGGCCGCCCATGTACTTGGTGGTGGAGTGCACGACCGCGTCCGCGCCGAGCGCGATCGGCTGCTGCAGGTACGGGCTGGCGAAGGTGTTGTCGACGACCAGCAGTGCGCCCGCGCCGTGCGCGATCTCGGCGAGCGCGGCCAGGTCGGTGATGCCCAGCAACGGGTTGGACGGGGTCTCCACCCAGACGGCGCGGGTGTTGGGGCGCAGCGCCTCACGGACGGTCGAGAGGTCCTGGGTGTTGGCGACGGAGAACTCGACGCCCCAACGGGTCAGCACCTTGGCGAACAGCCGGAAGGTGCCGCCGTAGGCGTCGTTGGGGATCACGATGTGGTCGCCCGGCTTGAGGATCGTGCGCAGCAGGGTGTCCTCGGCGGCCAGGCCGGAGGCGAAGGCGAGCCCGCGCGCGCCGCCCTCCAGCGCCGCGAGGCACTCCTCCAGCGCGGTCCGGGTCGGGTTGGCGCTGCGGCTGTACTCGTAGCCGCCCCGCAGGCCGCCCACCCCGTCCTGCTTGTAGGTGGACACCTGGTAGATCGGCGTGACGACGGCCCCGGTCTGGGGGTCTGCTTCCTGACCCGCGTGGATGGCGAGGGTCTCGAAGCCCTGGGGAAGCTGGTGCTCGGTCATGGCTCCGAGGGTAATGGGCGAATGCCGTCAAGCCCTCCCGAAACCGAACACCGCACGAATGCCCAGGTAAACCGCGGTGCGACCGGTCGTACGCCGGGCACTCCCGCGCCCTGCAGTACTGGTGCGCGAAGTGGCACGGCAGCAACGGGCAGATGCACGCCTTCATCGACGACTCGCTCGCCACCGCACCGGCCGGCAGCCTGCTGAGCGTGTTCAAGCTGGAGGCCTACCTCAAGGAGTTCAGCCGCGACGGCCGGGGCGGCTCCGCGTACCACCAGACGCCCGTCCAGCAGGCCCTGGAGCGTCTGGTGGCCGACATCGCCGCCGCCCCGGAGGACCACCCCCGGCTCCGGGTGGCCCGCAGCTGGGCCGCCATGGTGTTGGTGGACTCCGGCCGCGCCGCCGAGGCCCTGCCGTTCTTCCGGGCCCTCGGCCGGGACGTCGTCTCGCCGTGGACGGAGTACTACCGCGACCCGGTCGAGGCCTTCGCCCAGGCCCGGGTGGCGGCCATGCTCGCCACCAAGGCCTGACCGCAGGGGCCCGACCGCAGACCAGGTCGCCGGGGGGGGGTGGGGGGGTGAGGGGCCGCCGGGGCGCCCCC
>NZ_JBEYVJ010000063.1:0-32355 GCF_040643935.1 Kitasatospora sp. NPDC047058
CCTGCGGCAGGGCGATCCGGGCGGTCGCGTAGTCGGCGACCCCCTCCAGGACCTGGCGGTCCTGCAGGAACGCCGGCCGGCGGCGTGCCGGTGCAGACCGGTTTCGGCAGCCTGGCAGGCACCGGCACCGAGGCGCTGACGCTGACGGCGGGTGCCGGTGCGCTGACCACACTCGGCGCCGCGGCCGTCCTCGTCGCCCGTCGCCGCCGCACCGCAGCCCCGGGGCGGCACCGGTGACCCGGCGACCCGGCACGCGCCCCGGCCGGCTGGCCGGGGCGGCTGCGCTGACCTTCGTGCTGGCCTCCGGCGGCGTCGCCGTCGGCACCGCCCCGGCGTCCGCGTCGCCGCTGCCGATGGACCAGTGCACCACCACCTCCGGCGTGGTGCTCGCGGTGGACTTCGGCAAGTGGGGTGGCCCGCTGCTGCGTTCCTGCGGGAGCACCCCGACCACCGGGTACGCCCTGCTCAACCAGGGCGGCTGGAAGACCACCGGCACCGGCCACGACGGTCCGGCGTTCATCTGCCGGATCGGCTACAGCGGCTTCCAGGGCGGCAAGCAGTTCCCGGCCGCCGATCAGGAGAAGTGCGTCCTGACGCCCCCGGCCACCGCCTACTGGTCGTACTGGCACGCCGATCCGGGCCAGAACGAGTGGTCGTACAGCCAGCTCGGCGCGATGAGCTACCAGCCGAAGCCCGGCAGCGTCGACCTGTGGATCTTCGGCGGTACGAACATCGAGGGCACCGAGGGACGTCCGGCCTTCTCACCGGACAGCGTCCGGGCCCACAACCCCGGCCCGGGCGGCCAGCCGGCCGACCCCGGCCAGGGCACCACGGGCGGTTCCGGCGGCGCGGGGGGCGGTTCCGGAGGTGGCGCCGGAGGATCCGGCGGCTCCACGGGCGCCACCGGTACGACCGGCGGCAGCGGCTCCGGCTCCGGCTCGGGCGGCACCACCGGCACCAGCGGAGGATCCGGCAGCTCCGGCACGGCCGGCGGCTCCGGCAGCAACGGCACCACCGGCGGCTCCGGCACCGGCCGGGCCCCGGCCCCCGCCAAACCCCCGGCGGGCGGAGCCCGGCCGCCCGCGCCCACCCCGCCCGCCGGGGCCGGTACGGCCGGCACCCCCGAGGACGGCGTCACCCCGCCGGGCGCGCCCGAGCCGACGCCGGTGCCCGCCACGCCGGTGCCGGTCGAGACGCCCACCGCGCCGCCGACGGACATCCCCAGCGAGCAGCCGCCCCTGGCCACCGAGGCCCTCGCCGCACCGACCGCCACCCCCGCCGTCCCCGGCGGGGTGGTGAACGCCCCGCCGATGGCCGACGCGGCGCACGACGCCGGGTCGATGGTCCCCGCCGTGATCGGGTCCGTCCTCGTGGTGGCCCTGGGCGTGGCGACCGTGATCACCGCACGCCGCCGGCGCCGGGCCGAGTGATCCGGTGACCATGCCCGACAAGCACACCGCCGGATCCCCGTCCGCCGCCCCCGGGCGCGGCGCGGGGGGCCGGCGCGCCCCGCGGAACCTGCACCCGCTCGCCTGGTGGACCTGGGCGCTCGCCCTGGCGACGGCGGCCAGCCGCACCACCAACCCGCTGCTGCTCCTCCTGGTCCTCGCGGTGCTCGGCTACGTGGTGACCGCCCGCCGGACCGAGGCCCCGTGGGCACGCGGGTTCACCTACTACCTGTGGGTGGCGCTGACCGTGGTGGCGATCCGGGTGGTCTTCCGCTGCGTCTTCGCCACCGGCATCACCCCGCACGACCACCTGCTCTTCTCCCTGCCGCACATCCCCACCCCCGCCTGGTACGCGGGGATCCAGATCGGCGGCCCGGTCTCGCTGGAGGCCACGCTCTCCGCGGCCTTCGACGGGCTGCGGCTGGCCTGCCTGATCTGCTGCATCGGCGCCGCCAACACCCTCGCCAACCCCAAGCGGGCCCTGCGGGTGCTGCCCGGCGCGCTGTACGAGCTGGGCGTCGCCGTCACGGTGTCGCTCAGCGTCGCGCCGCAGCTGGTGCAGAGCGTCCAACGCGTCGCCCGCGCGCGGCGGTTGCGCGCCGGACAGCGCAAGGGCGTACGCGCCCTGCGCAGCATCGTGGTGCCCGTCCTGGAGGACGCGCTGGAGCGGTCGCTGCACCTGGCCGCCGCGATGGACTCGCGCGGGTACGGGCGCTCCGGCACCGCGTCCCGCCGCTCCCGCCGGCTGACCGGCGCGCTGATGCTGCTCGGCATGTGCGGCCTGTGCGCCGGCGTGTACGGGCTGCTGGACGGAACGGCCCCCGCCGCGCTCGGACTGCCGGCCTTCCTCGCGGGTGCGGTGCTCAGCGTGGCGGGCCTCCTCCTCGGCGGGCGCCGGGTGCGGCGCACCACCTACCGGCCGGACCGCTGGCGGGCGGCCGAGTGGGGCGTGGCCGGCTGCGGCGTGGTCGCCGCCGTCCTGCTATTCGCCACGGTCGGCTACGACGCCACCGACCTCAACCCCTCCCTGTACCCGCTGACCTGGCCGGCGCTGCCGCTCGTCCCGGTGCTGGCCCTGCTGCTGGCGGGCACGGCCGGGATCGTCTCGCCGCCGCCCGGCCGGACGCCCGGGTCCGCCGCCGTCCCGGAGCCGCGCCCGGCGACGCGCCCCGGCGGCGCGGCCGGCACCGGCACCCGCTCCGACCGCACGACCTCCGAGGTGAGCACGTGATCCGATTCGACCGGGTGAGCGTGGTGTACGACGGCGAGACCACGCCCGTCCTGCGCGACGTCGACCTGCACATCCCGGAGGGCGAACTCTGCCTGGTGGTCGGCCGCACCGGCGCCGGCAAGTCCACCCTGCTGGGCGCCGTCAACGGCCTCGTGCCGCACTTCACCGGCGGCACCCTGCGCGGCCGCGTCACCGTGGACGGCCGGGACACCGCGCACCACCCGCCGCGCGAACTCGCCGACGTGGTCGGCGTGGTGGGCCAGGACCCGCTGGCCGGCTTCACCACCGACACGGTGGAGGAGGAACTGGCCTACGTCATGGAGCAGTTGGCGATCCCTCCGGAGGTGATGCGCAAGCGGGTCGAGGAGACCCTGGACCTGCTGGGCCTGGCCGACCTGCGCCACCGCGCCCTGTACGAGCTCTCCGGCGGCCAGCAGCAGCGCGTCGCCATCGGATCCGTCCTCACCGCCCACCCCCGCGTCCTGGTCCTGGACGAGCCGACCTCCGCGCTCGACCCGACCGCCGCCGAGGAGGTGCTGGCCGCGATCACCCGGCTCGTCCACGACCTCGGCGTCACCGTCCTGCTCGCCGAGCACCGCCTGGAACGCGTCGTCCAGTACGCCGACCGCGTCGCGTACCTGCCCGGCGACGGGACGGTCGTGCACGGGCCCCCGGCGGAGGTCTTCCGGGACACCGCGATCGCGCCGCCCGTCGTCGGCCTCGGGCGGCTGGCGGACTGGCGGCCGCTGCCGCTGTCCGTCCGGGACGCCCGCCGCGCCGCCGCACCGCTGCGCGAGCGGCTCACCGACGTACCCGTTCCTCCGCCGCGCCGGGCAGCGGTGGCGGGGGAACGGGTGCTGGAGGCCCGGGGGGTGGTCGTCCGGTACGGGCCGGTGGCCGCCGTCCGCGACGTCGACCTGTCGCTGCGCGCCGGCGAGGTCACCGCGCTGATGGGCCGCAACGGCTCGGGCAAGTCCTCGCTCCTGTGGGCCCTCCAGGGCTCCGGCCCCCGGCAGGGCGGCAGCGTGAAGGTCACCGGCGCCGGGGGAGGGAAGGCCGAGGACCCCAAGCGCCTCCCGGCCGCCCGGGCCCGGCAGCTGGTCGGTCTCGTCCCGCAGACCCCCACCGACCTGCTCTACCTGGAGACGGTCGCCCAGGAGCTCGCCCAGAGCGACCTGGAGGCCGATCGGGCCTCCGGGCCGACCGCGCGGCAGATCCTCGACCGCCTCGCCCCCGGGATCCCGGACGGCAGCCACCCCCGGGACCTCTCGGAGGGGCAGAAGCTGGCCCTCGTCCTGGCGATCCAACTGGCCGCCGCACCACGGGTGGTGCTGCTGGACGAACCGACCCGCGGGCTCGACTACCAGGCCAAGGAGGCGCTCACGGGCATCGTGGACGCCCTCGCCGCCGAAGGCCGCACCGTCGTGGTCTCCACCCACGACGTCGAGTTCGTCGCCTCCGCCGCCGACCGGGTCGTGGTGATGGCCGAGGGCGAGGTCGTCGCCGACGGTCCCACCGCCGAGGTGATCGTCGCCTCGCCCACCTTCGCCCCGCAGACCGCCAAGATCCTGGCACCCCTGCCCTACCTGACCACCCGGCAGGTCGCCGAGGCCCTCGTACCCGCGGAGGCCGCCCGATGACCGCCGTCCGGATCCCCGGCCGGGCCCGCGTCGTCGTCGCCCTGGCCGCCTTCATCGGCCTCGTCGCCTTCACCTGGCCGTTCGTCGTCGCCCCCGGAAAGTTCGGCTCCAACTACGCCCCGCCGCTGATCTTCGGCGCCCTGCTGGTCCTGGTGCTCGCCGTCGTCATCGCGGAGATCTCGGCCGGCGGCATCGACGCCAAGGCGCTCGCCATGCTCGGCGTCCTGTCCGCCGTCAACGCCGGACTGCGACCGCTCGGCGCCGGGACGGCCGGGGTGGAGACGGTGTTCTTCGTCCTCGTCCTGGCCGGCCGGGTCTTCGGCCCGGGCTTCGGCTTCACCCTCGGCTGCA
Organism: Kitasatospora sp. NPDC047058; assembly: GCF_040643935.1. NCBI lineage: Bacteria > Bacillati > Actinomycetota > Actinomycetes > Kitasatosporales > Streptomycetaceae > Kitasatospora > Kitasatospora sp. NPDC047058. The sequence goes on from NZ_JBEYVJ010000063.1 coordinate 4,671, forward strand.
CCTCACTCTTCGCCTCCGCCCTGCTCACCGGCGGGGTCGGCCCCTGGATGCCGTACCAGATGTTCGGCTGCGCCTTCGTCGGCCTGCTCGCCGGCCTGCTGCCGCGGGCCCGGCGCCGCTGGGAGGTGCCGATGCTGGCCGTCTACGGGGCGTTCTCCGGCTACCTGTTCGGCTTCCTGCTCAACCTCTCCTTCTGGCCGTTCTCCACCGACCCGAACAGCTCGATCGCGTACCTGCCGGGCCTGCCCTTCACCGAGCAGTGGCACCGCTATCTGCTGTTCGACCTGGCCACCTCGCTCGGCTGGGACACCGGCCGTGCCGTCACCACCTTCACCGCCGTCCTCGTCGTCGGGCCGGCCGTGCTCACCGTCTTCCGCCGTGCGGCCCGCCGCGCCAACTTCGAACCGACCGTGCGGTTCGAGACCCCGGACGCGCCCGGGGCACCGGCGGACCCGGGAACCGGCGTACGGCCCGCCGAAGCGGTGTCCACCTGAACCGAAAGGCCGTCACGTGCCCAAACGCGAGAAGCCCCGGACGACCACGGTGAACGGCGTCGCCGTCGTCGTCCTCACTCCCGGCCAGCACGCAGGACTGGAGTCGGCCCGCCGTCAGCTGGGCGGGGCACAGGCCCAGGTCGCGCGAATGCGGCTCGACCTGCGACGCAGCCAGGAACTGCTGGGTGAGGCCGCGCGGGTGCTGGCGCACCTGCCCGCCGACCAGGCGGAGTCGGCGGGCGCCCGACTGGCCGCGGGGCGCGGGATCGCCGATCTGCTCGCGGACATCCGTGCAACGCTGCCGCGGACCCCGGAGTCCGGGAAGCGGCCCTGACGGCTGCGCTGCGGGCCGGCGCGGCCGTCGCCGGGGCGGCAGGGCGTGCCCACCGCCCGACGCGATCGCCGGCGGGCCTCGTCCCGGAGCTCGGCGGCCTCGACGATGTCTCAGCATCCGGACGTTCGAGCGGTTCTCCGGCCCGAAGCCGGGATTGTTCCTCTAGGCTGGCCTGGCAGCTGGTTCGCCCTGCCCGCCAGGCAGGCGCGTCGCAAGAGGGAACCCGGTGGGAATCCGGGACTGCCCCGCAGCGGTGAGTGGGAACGACCGCCGTCATACGCACTGGGCCCGGGCCGGGTCTGGGAAGCGACGGCCAGTAGGTGACCGCCCTGGAATCCAGGGCGGGCGTGCCCGCGAGTCCGAAGACCTGCCACTGCCCGTGCGCGACCGAACGCGCGCGGCCATCCGGTGACCTCGAGGGCGGGTCGGCGACCATACCAGGCGGAGCCGTCCCCGTGTGCGGGCGTCCGTCCGGTTCGTCACCCCTTCGCGCCTTCGTCCCGTCCCCGGGGACCAGAGGATCCAGGCTCGCGAAGGAGAGTCCCTTGACAGCGAAGTCCGCAGCCGCGGCGACCGTGGCCACCGTGTACGGCTACCCCCGCCAGGGCCGGGGCAGGGAACTGAAGAAGGCGATCGAGGGGTACTGGAAGGGCACGGTCACCGCCGGGGCGCTGCTGGCCACGGCCGCCGACCTGCGCCGCGGGAACTGGCAGCAGCTCGCCGACTCCGGCATCGAGGAGGTCCCCACCGGGGACTTCTCGCTCTACGACCACGTGCTGGACACCACCGTCGCCGTCGGTGCGATCCCGGCCCGCCACCGGGACGCGGTCGAGGCCGACCCGCTGGCCGGCTACTTCGCCATGGCACGCGGCACCCAGGACGTCGCGCCGCTGGAGATGACCAAGTGGTTCGACACCAACTACCACTACCTGGTGCCCGAGTTGGGGCCGGACACGGTCTTCGCCGCGAACCCGGACAAGGCGGTCGGCGAGCTGGCCGAGGCCCTGGCGCTCGGCCACGAGGCCCGGCCGGTACTGGTCGGCCCGGTCACCTACCTGCTGCTCGCCAAGCCCGCCCCCGGCGTCGCCGCCGACTTCCGGCCGATCACCCTCCTGGACCGGCTGCTGCCCGTCTACGCGCGGCTGCTCGCCGAGCTGAAGGCCGCCGGCGCCACCTGGGTGCAGCTGGACGAGCCCGCCCTGGTGCAGGACCGCACCCCCGCCGAGCTGAACGCCGCCGCCCGCGCCTACCGCGAGCTGGGCGGCCTCGCCGACCGGCCCGCGCTCCTGGTCGCGAGCTACTTCGACCGCCTCGGCGAGGCGCTGCCCGTGCTCGCCGACGCCCCGGTCGAGGGCCTGGCGCTGGACTTCACCGGGCCCGCCGCCGCCAACCTCGACGACCTGGCCGCCGTCGGCGGGCTGCCCGGCAAGCGCCTGGTCGCCGGTGTGGTCGACGGGCGCAACATCTGGATCAACGACCTGGGGAAGTCGCTCGCCACGCTGGCGACCCTGCTCGGCCTCGCCGACCGCGTCGACGTGGCGCCGTCCTGCTCCCTCCTGCACGTGCCGATCGACGCCACCGCCGAGCGGGACGTCGACCCGCAGATCGCCCGCTGGCTGGCCTTCGCCAAGCAGAAGGCCGCCGAGGCCGCCCTGCTCGCCCGCGGCCTGCGCGAGGGCACCGGCGCCATCACCGCCGAACTCGCCGCCAACCGGGCCGACCTCGCCTCCCGGGCCACCTCACCCATCACCCGTGACCCGGCCGTCCGGGCCCGCACCGGCGCCGTCACCGCGGACGACGCCCGCCGCGCCCAGGCCCACCCGGAGCGCGCGGAGGCCCAACACGCCCGGCTCGGACTGCCGTTGCTGCCGACCACCACCATCGGCTCCTTCCCGCAGACCACCGAACTGCGCGTCGCCCGCGCCGACCTGACCGCCGGCCGGATCGACGCCGCCGCCTACCGGGAACGGATGGAGGCCGAGGTCCGCGACGTCATCGCCTACCAGGAGAAGGCCGGCCTGGACGTCCTGGTGCACGGCGAGCCCGAACGCAACGACATGGTCCAGTACTTCGCCGAGCAGCTCACCGGCTACCTCGCCACCCGGCACGGCTGGGTGCAGTCCTACGGCACCCGGTACGTGCGCCCGCCGGTCCTCGCCGGCGACATCTCCCGCCCGCACCCGATGACCGTCGACTGGTTCCGCTACGCCCAGGACCTCACCGACCGCCCGGTCAAGGGCATGCTCACCGGCCCGGTCACCATGCTCGCCTGGTCCTTCGTCCGCGACGACCAGCCGCTCGCCGACACCGCCCGCCAGGTCGCCCTCGCCCTGCGCGACGAGGTGACCGACCTGGAGGCCGCCGGCGCCGCCGTCGTCCAGGTCGACGAACCGGCCCTGCGCGAGACCCTCCCGCTGCGAGCCGCCGGCCGGCCGGCCTACCTGGCGTGGGCCACCGGGGCGTTCCGCCTCGCCACCTCCGGCGTCCGCGCCGACACCCAGATCCACACCCACATGTGCTACGCCGAGTTCGGCGCCATCATGACCGCGATCGACGACCTCGACGCGGACGTCATCTCCCTGGAGGCCACCCGCTCCCACATGGAGGTCGCCGGCGAGCTCGCCGAGGCCGGCTACCCCCGCGAGGTCGGGCCCGGCGTCTGGGACATCCACTCCCCGCGCGTCCCGAGCACCCAGGAGGCCGTGGACCTGCTGCGCGCCGGTCTCGCGGCCATTCCGGCCGAACGCCTGTGGGTCAACCCGGACTGCGGCCTGAAGACCCGCGGCTGGCCGGAGACCCGCGCCTCGCTGGACAGCCTGGTCGCCGCCGCCCGCCGCCTGCGGGACGAACTCGCCGGCTGACCGGACGGGGTGGGCCACCGAGGGGCGGGCACGGCGGAACGTCCGTGCCCGCCCCGGCGGCCGGGCCTTCAAGAGCCGCGCATTCCTGTCGACCGCCGGAGAGAAGGGTGCGACGCACCATGGCACGTCCCGCCGGGCACAAGATCTTCGCCCATGCCAAGCTGCGCCGCCTCCGTCGCGAGCACCGCATGAACCAGGTCGAACTGGCTCGTGAGCTCGGCATCTCGACCAGCTACCTCAACCAGATCGAGCACAGTCAGCGCCCGCTCACCGCGGCCGTACTGCTGCGGATCTCGGAGGTGTTCGGGGTGGACCCGGAGTTCTTCTCCGAGGCCGGGGAGGAACGCCTGGCCACCGACCTGCGCGCCGCGCTCGCCGACGAGGCGTGCGGTGCCGCGGTCGCGGCGGAGGACGTCCTGGAGGTGAGCCGGGACCACCCGGACGTCGCGCGGGCGCTGGTCGCGCTGCACCGCCGGTACCGGGAGGCGGCCACCAGGGTCGCCGAACTCGGGCACCCTGCCGAGGACGCGGCCCTGGTGCCGGCCGAACCCCACGACGAGGTCCGGGACTTCTTCTACGCACACCACAACCACATCGCCGCCCTGGACGACGAGGCCGAACGCACCGCGACTGGTCTGGGGGCCACCACCGCCGGCCGCACCGCCGCCGCCCTGGTGGACCGCCTCGCGTCGCGGCACGGGGTCCGTGTCGTCGACACCGGCCCCCGGGAGACGGCCGAGATGCGCCGGTTCGACGCCACGAGCGGCACCCTGCGCCTCTCGCCTTGGCTGACCGACGGCCGGCGGGCCTTCCAACTCGCCACCCAGCTCGCGCTGCTGGAGCACCGCCCGCTGCTGGACACGCTCGTGGCGGCGGCGGAGCCGGACCTCACCTCCCGCCAGGCCGCCGACCTGGCCCGGATCGGTCTGGCCAACTACTTCGCCGGCGCCCTGCTGATGCCCTACTCCGCCTTCCACTCCGCCGCCGAGGAACTGCGCTACGACGTCGATCTGCTGGGCGCCCGCTTCGGCGTCGGGTTCGAGACCGTCTGCCATCGGCTGAGCACCCTGCAGCGCACCGGCCTACGCGGCGTCCCGTTCTCCTTCCTGCGCGCGGACCGCGCGGGCAACATCTCCAAGCGCCAGTCCGCGACCGACTTCCACTTCTCCCGGCTCGGGGGCACCTGCCCGCTCTGGACGGTCTACGAGGCCTTCTCCGCACCCGGCCGGATCCTCACCCAGGTCGCCGAAATGCCCGACGGCAAGAGGTACTTCTGGATCGCCAGGACGGTGACGCACGGCGGTTTCGGCCACCGTGCGCCGCGCAGCGAGTTCGCCGTCGCCCTCGGCTGCGAACTGCGCCACGCCCACCGGCTGGTGTACGCCGAGGGCATCGCCCTCGACCACCGGCAGGCCGCCACACCCATCGGTGTCGGCTGCCGGATCTGTGAACGCACCGACTGCGCCCAGCGCGCCCGGCCCCCGGCCGGCGGGCGGCTCGCCGTCGACCCGGACCGGCGTACCAGGGTGCCCTACCCGGTCGTCGCCGACGGCCGCCGGGGCGGGGCGGAAGCCCTGCGCGCCCGGGACGTCCGGTAGCGGCGCGAGCCGCCCTCCCGGCCGGGCGGGCCGTTCGAGCCGTACCGCTACGCGGTGGCCGGCACCGCCCGCTGCCCCGGGCCGTCGTAGGAGGCGAGCGGGCGGATCAGCGCGTTGTGGGCGAGCTGCTCGGAGATGTGGGCGGTCCAGCCGGTGACGCGGCTCATCACGAAGAGCGGGGTGAAGACGGGGGTGTCGAAGCCCATCAGGTGGTAGGCCAGACCGGCCGGGTAGTCGAGGTTGGGGTGGAGGCCCTTGCGCGCCACCATCGCCTCGCGCAGGGCGGTGTGCAGGGCGGCCAGGCGGGCGGCCGCCGGGTCGGCGCCGCGGGCCACCAGCGCGTCGAGGGCGGCCTGCATGACCGGGACGCGGGAGTCGCCGTGCTTGTAGACGCGGTGGCCGAAGCCCATGATCGTGCGCTTGGCGGCGAGCGCCTCGTCCAGCCAGTCGTCGGCGCGCGCCGGATCCCCGATCTCGTCCAGCATGCGCATCACGGCCTCGTTGGCGCCGCCGTGCAGCGGGCCCTTGAGCGCGCCGATCGCGGCCGTGACGGCGCTGTAGAGGTCGGAGAGGGTGGAGGTGACGACGCGGGCGGTGAAGGTGGAGGCGTTGAAGCTGTGCTCGGCGTACAGCACGAGGGAGATCTCGAAGCAGCGGACCACCTCGGGGGCCGGGACGCTGCCGAAGCACATGTGGAAGAAGTTCTCCGCGTAGCCGAGGCCCGGGTCCGGTGCGATGGGCGCCAGACCGCGTCGGCGGCGCTGGTCGGCGGCGACGACGGTGGGCAGCTTCGCCAGCAGGGTCAGGGACTTGGCGAGGTTGCGGGCCGGCCGGCCGTCGTCCTCGGTCGGGTCCTCGGCGCCGAAGAAGCTGACGGCGGTGCGCAGCACGTCCATCGGGTGGCAGGTCTCGGGCAGCCTGGCGAGCAGCTCGGCGGTGGTGCGGTCCAGCGGACGCAGGGCGCGTTCGCGGGCGCGGAACTCGCCCAGCTGTGCCGCGTCGGGCAGTTCGCCGTGCCACAGCAGGTACGCGACCTCCTCGAAGCAGCGGTGGGCGGCGAGGTCCTGGACGGGATAGCCGCGGTAGGTCAGGGCGTTGGTCTCCTGGATGACGGTGGAGATCTCGGTGGTGTCGACGACGACACCGGCCAGGCCGCGGTGGATCTCGGTCATGAAGCTGATGCCTCCGGTGCGTCAGTTTCCGGGCGGGAGGGTGAAGTCGAAGACGGCCGAGTCGAAGGCCGTGTACTCCTGGTAGCCGAGGAGTCCGTAGAGCCGGGAGCGGGTCTGCATGCGCGGCAGCAGCGACTCCTGGGTGCCCTCGGCGGCGAGCGTGCGCAGCCCGTCCTCGACCGCACCCATGGCCAGGCGCAGCAGGGTGACGGGGTAGAGCGCGATGTCGTAGCCGAGGTCCTGGAGGGTGCGGGCGTCGAGCAGCGGGCCCTTGCCGAACTCGGTCATGTTGGCGAGCAGCGGGACGTCGACGGCCTTGCGGAAGGCCTCGAACTCGGCTTCGCCGGCGAGGGCCTCGGGGAAGACCGCGTCGGCGCCGGCGTCCACGTAGGCCTTGGCCCGTTCGGTGGCGGCGCGCAGCCCCTCGACGGCGCGGGCGTCGGTGCGGGCCATCAGCAGGAAGTCCGGGTCGCGGCGGGCGTCGACGGCGGCCCGCAGCCGGCGCGTCATCTCCTCGCGGGGTACCACCGTCTTGCCGTCGAGGTGGCCGCAGCGCTTGGGGTTGACCTGGTCCTCCAGGTGGAGCCCGGCGAGGCCCGCGTCCTCCATGAGCTGGACGGTGCGGGCGGCGTTCATCGGCTCGCCGAAGCCGGTGTCGGCGTCGATCAGGACGGGCAGGTCGGTGACCCGGGTGGTCTGCTGGGCGCGGGCGGCGACCTCGGTGGCGGTGGTGAGGCCGATGTCGGGCAGCCCGAGGTCGGCGGCGAGGACGGCGCCGGAGAGGTAGGCGGCCTCGAAGCCGAGGTCCTGGATGAGGCGGGCGGAGAGCGGGTTGAGGGCGCCGGGCATGGTCAACAGCCGCCCGGAGGCGAGGCGTTCGCGCAGGGCGCGGCGGCGCTGGGCGGGGGTGGTGCGGGTGTGCAGCATCAGAACAGGCCCTCCGGGAGGGTCTCGTCGTACGCGCGGACGGCCTCGGTGTCGACGGCGGGGAACAGTTCGTCGAGGTCGGTGGCGCGCAGCTCGGGCAGGGCCGCCGCGGCGGCCAGGAAGCGGCCCTGGTCCCCGGCGCTGACGATGCCTTCGGTGAGGCTGCGGAACTTGCCCTCGTAGGCCGGCCGGTCGAAGGGGCGGGCGCCGGCCGGGTGGGCGTCGGCCACGCCGAGCTCGTCCTCGATCACCGAGCCGTCGTCCAGGGTGATCACCACGCGGCCGCCGAAGGCACGGCGCTGCGGGTCGGGGTCGTGGTAGCGGCGGGTCCACTCGGGGTCCTCCACCGTGGTGATCTTCCGCCAGAGCGCGACGGTGCCGGGGCGGCCGGCGCGTTCGGGGGCGTAGGAGCGCTCGTGGTGCCAGACGCCGTCCTCCAGGGCGACGGCGAGGATGTACGGGATCGAGTGGTCGAGGGTCTCGCGGCTGGCGGTGGGGTCGTACTTCTGCGGGTCGCCCGCGCCGGAGCCGATGACGTGGTGGGTGTGGTGGCTGGTGTGCAGCACGACCGAACGCACGTTCTCCAGCGGGCCGGTCTTCTCGCGCAGGCGGCGGGCGAGGTCGATGATCGCCTGAGCTTGGTACTCGGCGGAGTGCTCCTTGGTGTAGGTGTCCAGGATCGCGCGGCGCGGTTCGCCGGCCTCGGGCAGCAGCACGGTGTAGTCGGAGGCGGGTCCGTCGAGCATCCAGGCGAGGAAGCCGTCCTCGCCCTCGTACACGGGCGAGGGTGAGGTCTCGCCGCGCATGGCCCGGTCGACGGCCTCGATCGCGGCCTTGCCGGCGAAGGCGGGGGCGAACGCCTTCCAGCTGGAGATCTCGCCTTTGCGGGACTGCCGGGTGGCGGTCGTGGTGTGGACGGCCTGCTGGACGGCCTGGTACACCGTCCCGGTCGGCAGCCGGAGCAGGGCGCCGATGCCGCAGGCGGTGGCCGCGCCCAGGTGGGCGACGTGGTCGATCCGGTGCTCGTGCAGGCAGATGCCGCGCACCAGGGCGACGTGCACCTCGTAGGCGGCGACGATGCCGCGCAGCAGGTCGGCGCCGGTGCGGCCGGTGTGCTGGGCGACGGCCAGCAGCGGTGGGATGTTGTCCCCGGGATGGGAGTAGTCGGCGGCGAGGTAGGTGTCGTGGAAGTCCAGCTCCCGCACCGCGGTGCCGTTGGCCCAGGCCGCCCACTCGGGCGAGACCCGGGTCAGGCTGCCGAACACCCGGGCGCCGGGCGCGCCGTGGTGGGTGAGCGCCTGCGCGCGGGCGACCGCCACCGGCCGGCGCAGCAGCGAGGCGATCGCCACCGACGCGTTGTCGATCACCCGGTTGACGGCCATGCTCACGCTGGCGGCATTCAGCTCCTCGGTACCGGTGGCGACCTGGGCGAGTTTCCAGGCGAGCTGCTCCTCGCGCGGCAGCCGGTCGGTACTGGGGTGGACGCGGACGTGGTGCTCGATCACTGGACTCCTCGGGAGCGGCGGGACTGCCCTGACGGGCTTGTGCGCTCCAGGCTGCCGCGCCGGCGGGCGGGGATCCAGCAGGCCAATGTGCGGAATCCGGACACCCTCCGGCTGCGAATCTGCGGATCCTGCGGATCGGGTTCGGGAGGCGGGGTCCGATCCACCCGGCTCGATTCGTGGACGGCCCGGCGGCACCCGGGTTCCGGTGGTTCGCGCATGCGGGAACCACAGCGCCCCGCCGGTGCCGGGCCCACGCGACAGGGGCCGGGTACCGGCGGGGCGTGCGCGGTCAGGCGGCCCGGTGGACGTGGAACCCCTGGCCGGTCTTGCGGCCGAGCAGTCCGGCCTCGACCATGCGGGCGAGCAGCGGCGGGGGCGCGTACAGCGGCTCCTTGTACTCCTCGTACATCGACCGGGCGATCGCCTCGACGGTGTCCAGGCCGATCAGGTCGGCGAGCTGGAGCGGCCCCATCGGGTGGGCGCAGCCGTGGACCATGCCGGCGTCGATGTCCTCGGGGCTGGCGTGCCCGGCCTCGGCCATCCGGATCGCGGACAGCAGGTACGGCACCAGCAGGGCGTTGACGACGAAGCCGGCCCGGTCCCGGGAGTGGACGACGCGCTTGCCGAGGACGTCCGTGGCGAAGGCCTCCACCCGGCCGACCGCGGCGGGGTCGGTGTGCAGCGAGGTGACGAGTTCGACCAGCGGCATCACCGGGGCCGGGTTGAAGAAGTGCAGGCCCAGGACGTGCGAGGCGCGGCCGGTGGTGATGCCGAGCCGGGTGACCGGGATGGCCGAGGTGTTGGTGGCCAGGACGGCGTCCTCGGCGACGAGCACCTTGTCCAGGGTGGTGAGGACGTCGGTCTTGATGCGTTCGTCCTCGACGACGGCCTCGACGACGAGCTGGCGGTCGGCGAGCGCCTCCAGGTCGTCGGCGAACAGCAGGTGCGCCCAGGCGTCGGTGCGCTGCTGCTCGCTGATCCGGCCGCGGTCGACGGCGCGGTGCAGGGAGCGGTCGATCCGGCTGCGGGCGGCGCTCAGGCCCTCGCGCCCGACCTCGCAGACGACGGTGTCGAGCCCGGCACGGGCGAAGACCTCGGCGATGCCGGAGCCCATCTGCCCGGCGCCGACCACGGCGACACGGCGGATGTCCTTCATGCGTTTGCCCCTTCGGGGGTCGATGCGGTTGAGGAGCGGGGTCAGGCGGCCGGGGCGGCCGTGCGCACCAGGTGGCGGGCGTAGGCCTCGGTGGTGAGGAAGGCGGGCAGGTCGGTGCTGAGGGCGGTGTCCTCCAGGATGCGCACCGCGTCGTCGAGCAGCGCCGGATCGGTGCCCTCGGTGAGCAGCGTGGCGCGCTCGCGGTCGATCAGCCGCCGCACGAGGTCGGGGGTGGCGAGGGAGCCCCCGGTGAGGCGGGTGCAGTGGTGCTGCCACTGCCAGAGCTGGCAGCGGGCGATCTCGGCGGTGGCGACGTCCTCCATCAGGCCGAAGACCGCGACGGCGCCGGTGCCGCCGAGCCAGGCGACCAGGTAGCGCAGGGCGACGGCCACGTTGGCGTGCAGGCCCTGTTCGGTGGGCAGGCCGGCCGAGAGCCGTTGGACGCCCAGCAGGTCGGCGGCGGTGACCTCGACGTCCTCGCGGGTGCGGTCGAGCTGGTTCGGGCGGTCGCCGAGGATGTCGTCGAAGGCGGTGCGGCAGGTGGCGACGAGGGCGGGGTGGGCGACCCAGGAGCCGTCGAAGCCGTCGCCGGCCTCGCGCTCCTTGTCGACGCGGACCTTGGTCAGGGCCGCCTCGTTGGCCCCGGGGTCGCGCTGCGGAATGGCGGCGGCCATGCCGCCGATGGCGTGCGCGCCGCGCCGGTGGCAGGTGCGCACCAGCAGGTCGGTGTAGGCGCGCATGAACGGCTGGGTCATGGTGAGGGTGGCGCGGTCGGGGAGGACGAACCGGGGCCCGTGGTGGGCGAAGTTCTTGATCAGGCTGAACAGGTAGTCCCAGCGGCCCGCGTTGAGGCCGGCCGCGTGCTCGCGCAGCTCGTAGAGGATCTCGTCCATCTCGAAGGCGGCGGTGATCGTCTCGATCAGCACGGTCGCCCGGACCGTGCCGTGCGGGATGCCCAACTCCTCCTGGGCGAAGGTGAACACGTCGTTCCACAGCCGCGCTTCGAGGTGGTTCTCCAGCTTGGGGAGGTAGAAGTACGGGCCGGAGCCGGCCGCGATCTGCGGCCGGCCGCAGTGGAACAGGTACAGGCCGAAGTCGACCAGCGCGCCGACGGCGGGGCGCCCGTCGACGAGGAGGTGCTGCTCGTCCAGGTGCCAGCCACGGGGGCGGACCACGATGGTGGCGGGGTCGTTCCCGATGTAGTACCGCTTGCCCTCCGGGGTGGTGTCGTCGATCTGCCGCTCGACCGCGTCGATCAGGTTGAGCTGGCCGGTGACGAGGTTGTGCCAGGTCGGCGAGGTGGCGTCCTCGAAGTCCGCGAGCCACACCTTCGCACCGGAGTTGAGCGCGTTGACGGTCATCCGGCGCTCGGGCGGGCCGGTGATCTCGACCCGGCGGTCGACCAGGCCGGGGCCGGCACCGGCCACTCGCCAGGAGGAGTCCTCGCGGACGGCGCGGGTCTCCGGGAGGAAGTCCAGGGTTCCGCCGTCGGCCAACGTTGCGGCGCGGCGGTCGCGTTCGGCGAGCAGTTCGGTCCGGCGGCCGGCGAACCGGTCGTGCAGGCGGGCGAGGAAGGCGAGCGCCTCGGGGGTGAGGATCTCGTCGAAGCGGTCCTCGTGTGCGCCGAGGATCTCGATGCGGCTGGGCTGGGTCATCCGGTGCTCCAGGAGGCGAAGGAGGCGAAGGAGGCGAGTGGGAGGCGCCCGGGGCCTCGTCCCTCAACGAGGCCCCGGGCTGCGGGGTGAAAGGCGGCTCGTCCCCAACGAGACCGCCGGGGTGGCTCAGTGGAACTGCTCGGCCTCGGTAGAGCCGGTCAGGGCGAGGGTCTCGGCGTTCGGGTTGACGGCGGTGGAGACCAGGTCGAAGTAGCCGGTGCCGACCTCGCGCTGGTGCTTCACGGCGGTGTAGCCGTCCGGCACGGCGGCGAACTCGGCCTCCTGGAGGTCGACATAGGCGGTCATGCCGTGCTCGGCGTAGCCGCGCGCGAGCTGGAACATCGAGTGGTTGAGCGCGTGGAAGCCGGCCAGCGTGATGAACTGGAAGCGGTAGCCCATCGCGCCCAGCTCCCGCTGGAACTTGGCGATCTGGTCGTCGTCCAGCGCGGCCTTCCAGTTGAAGGACGGCGAGCAGTTGTAGGCGAGCATCTTGTCCGGGTGCTCGGCCTTGATCGCCTCGGCGAACTCGCGGGCCTGCGCGAGGTCCGGGGTGCCGGTCTCCACCCAGATCAGGTCCGCGTACGGGGCGAAGGCCAGCCCCCGGGAGATCACCGGCGCCATGCCGGGCTCGACCCGGTAAAAGCCCTCGGCGGTGCGCTCGCCGGTGCAGAAGCGGGCGTCGCGCTCGTCGACGTCGGTGGTCAGCAGGTTGGCGGCGAGCGCGTCCGTGCGGGCCACGATCACGGTCGGCACGTCGGCGATGTCGGCCGCCAGACGGGCGGAGTTGAGGGTGCGGATGTGCTGCGCGGTGGGCACGAGGACCTTGCCGCCCAGGTGGCCGCACTTCTTCTCGGAGGCGAGCTGGTCCTCGTAGTGGATGCCCGCGGCGCCGGCCGCGATCATGCCCTTGGTGAGCTCGAAGGCGTTCAGCGGGCCGCCGAAGCCGGCCTCGGCGTCGGCGACGATCGGCACCAGCCAGTCCGGGCCGTCGTTGCCCTCGGCGGCGTCGATCTCGTCGGCCCGCAGCAGCGCGTTGTTGATCCTGCGCACCACCTGGGGAACGGAGTTGGCGGGGTACAGGCTCTGGTCGGGGTAGGTCTGGCCGGCCTGGTTGGCGTCGGCGGCGACCTGCCAGCCCGACAGGTAGATCGCCTGCAGCCCGGCCTTCACCATCTGGACGGCCTGGCCGCCGGTGAGGGCGCCGAGGGCGTGGATGTAGTCCTGGTCGTGCAGCTGCCGCCACAGCCGCTCGGCGCCGCGCCGGGCCAGGGTGTGCTCCTCGCGCACCGTGCCCGACAGGCGCACCACGTCGGCGGCCGTGTACGTGCGCTCGATTCCCGCCCACCGGGGGTCGGAGGCCCACCGGGCGGCGAGCTCCGCCGCCTGCTTCTCCTGCTGCTGCCGAACCGACTGAGTCATGGGTCTGCTCCCCAGGGTGTGCTCGTTGCGAAGGGTGTGACGCACTTCACCGCGAGGGCGAGTGGGCGGCCGGGCGATGCCGGGCTGCGGTGGAACACCGCGGGACGTGGATGCCCGGACAGCCTCCCCGGCCGCGACCGACCTGGTGTTTCACCGCTGTCCTGCGCACCTCCCGGCCGCACCACCGACTCTGGCAGCCCGCGAAGCCGCCGTCACCGGTGGACCTGTGCCAACTTCTGCGAACGATCACCGGTGAATCTGCGAAGTCTGCGAAGGCCGTGCCCGTCGGTCTGCGGCTAGGCTTCCCGAGCCGGTTGAGCCGGGTCAGCCGGGTGAGCCGAGGCACGTAGTGGGGAGAACGACATGGGGAAGGCCTTCGCCGGCGCCCGCCTGCGCCGCCTGCGCGAGGAACGCGGCCTCAGCCAGGCCGCCCTCGCCCGGCTGATCGACCTGTCGCCCAGCTACCTCAACCAGCTGGAGCACGACGCCCGCCCGCTCACCGTGCCCGTCCTGCTGCGCCTCACCGAGGCCTTCGGGGTCGAGGCCGGCTACTTCGCCCCGCCGGACAGCGCCCGGCTCACCGCCGAACTGCGCGACGCGCTCGGCGAGGAGATCACGGCCGGCCGGGTCACCACCGGGGACCTCGCCGAACTGGCCGCGCGCCTGCCCGCCGCGGCGCGGCTGCTGACGGAGCTGGCCCGCGACCGCCGCGACGCGGCCGAGCAGCTCGCCGTGCTCGCCGGGGACCGCGGCGCCGGAGCCGACACCCGCACCCCGCACGAGCAGGTCCGCGAGTTCTTCTACGCCCGCCAGAACTACGTGGACGAACTCGACACTTCGGCCGAGGAGTTGGCGGACACCATCAAGCTGAGGCGCGGCGGGGCCAGGGAGGCACTGGCCGAACGGCTCGCCACCGGGCACCAGGTCCGGATCGCCACCGGAGGCGGACAGCTGCACCGGTACGACGAGCAGACCCGGACCCTCCACCTGTCGGACCGGCTGCGCCCCGGCCAGCAGGCCTTCCGGATGGCCACCCAACTGGCCTATCTGGAACACGACGCGCTGCTGTCCGAACTCGCCGCGCAGGACAGCCCGGCCGGCTCCGCCCCGTTCTCGCTCACCCGGATCGGCCTGGCGAACTACTTCGCCGCCGCCCTCGTGCTGCCCTACGCCGCCTTCCACATGCAGGCGGAGGCCGCCCGCTACGACATCGAGCACCTCGCCGACCACTTCGGCGTCGGCTACGAGACCGTCTGCCACCGCCTCAGCACCCTCCAGCGGCCGCGGTTGCGCGGGGTGCCGTTCTCCTTCGTGCGGGTCGACCGCGCCGGCAACGTCTCCAAGCGGCAGTCCGCCACGGCCTTCCACTTCTCCCGCACCGGCGGCACCTGCCCCCTGTGGAACGTCTACGACGCCTTCGCCTCGCCCGGCCGGGTCCACGTCCAGGTCGCCGCCATGCCCGACGGCCGCCGCTACCTGTGGACGGCCCGCGCCGTCACCCGCTCTCCCGGCGGCTGGGGCCGGCCCGGCAAGACCTTCGCGATCGGTCTCGGCTGCGAGATCCGCCACGCCCACCGCCTGGTGTACTCCGCCGGCCTGGACCTCGGTGACGAAGCCGCCGCCACCCCGATCGGCCTGGGCTGCAAGGTCTGCGAACGCCCCACGTGCCCCCAGCGTTCCGCCCCGGCCATCGGCCGCCCACTGGCGGTCGACGAGCGCACCAGCACCTTCATCCCCTACACGGGGCTGCCCGACCCCCGGGGCTGAGGACGGGACGGGCCGGATCCCGGGAGCGCCGAAGGCCGGCCGGGCGACGTGGTGTCGCCTGACCGGCCTTCGGCGCTGTGACGGGTGGGACAGCCTGCCTCAGTGAGCGGAGGCGGCCGTGTCCGGGGCGCTCTCCCGGGAGACAGCGGCCGCGGTGGCGGGCTTCGGGTTGAGCAGGCGTTCGGCGAGGTGGCCGAAGAACAGCCCGAAGGAGGTCCAGAGGGTGAGTTGGATGGCGAGGGCGGCGAGGCGGAACTGCCAGAGCAGCGTGGCCGAGAAGTCCTCGGGCACCTCGTTGACGGCGGGCAGGAAGGCGTAGGCGAGGCCGACGGCGACGGCGAAGCCGAGGACGGCGACGACGGTGGCGTACCAGTTGCCCAGACGCGGGGCGAGGCGCTTGCCGGCGATCACGGCGGCGACCGCCAGCAGCACGCTGAGCACCATCATCAGGAAGTACAGCGTGGTGCGCTCCCCGATGGTCTCCGGGTCGCCCACGGACGGCGGGTTGGCCGGGTACTTGAGGAACGGCACCACGTACACCGCGAGCAGCGCGACGCCGGACAGCAGGGCCGCCGTCGCCCGCGGCGAGAAGCGGCCGATGCGGCCGAGGGCGAAGCAGTAGGCGAGGGCGGCGATGCCGCCGAGCGAGACGCCGTAGACGAGGACGCCGGTGGCCAGTCCTGCGGTGGACTGCAGGGCCCGGCTGACGATCTCAACCTCCATGCCGTGGTCGGCGGCGTGGTCGGCGTGGGCGTCCTCGTAGGCGATGGCGGAGTCGACCTGGGGCTCGCCGAGCAGGTAGGCGACGAGCAGGGCGAGCAGGCCGGAGGCGAGGCCGGCCAGCATACCGCGGACGAGCAGGGCTCTGACGTTTGCGGAGTTCACGAGTCGGTTCCCCCGGTCAGTGGCAGGGGAAGCCGAGCAGGTGGCGGCCGTCGTGCACCCACTCGTGGACGTCCTCGCCGGAGATGAGGGAGGTGGCGCCCTGCTCGGCGCCGACGAAGTAGATGAGGGCCATCAGCAGGATGCCGAAGAAGACCGCCCAGGGCAGGATCGCCTTGACGGAGATGGGAGTGATCGCCGGTGCGGTGGTGGCGGCGGGGGCGATGGGGTGAGCCATGGCCGACCTCCTTCTGGGAACACGCGTCCCGTTCGGTGGAGCACGGACGACGGAGGCGGGTCTGACTCACCGGCGCTGGGCGGGTACCAGGATCCGGATTCACAGTGGCGCGACCGTGCCGGCTTCTCACCGGTCTTCCACGCACCGTCGTCTTCAGTTGTCGCAGGGACGGTACCGTGCTCTGAACGTCCGGCCAAGGGGCTTGACAGGGGGCTCACAGGCGCGCGGGCGGCGCGTCGAACTCCACGAGCACCGGTACGCATACGCGCGAAGGCCCAGTTCGGGGCGGGGAGGAGGACGGATGGCCCTACGCGTGATCTTCATCGCACCGTCGGTCGGGGCCGAACTGCGGGAGGCGAGATTCGGCGACGACGCCCCTCCGGAGGCGGCCGGCCTGGCCGCCGCCCGCGCGGTGGCCGCCGCACTGCCCCCGGCGGCCCGCTCCTTCGCCTCGCCCTCGGCACGCTGCCGGCTCACCGCCGAGGCGCTCGGCCTCGCCGCCGAACCGGCCGCCGCGCTGGCGGACCTGGACGTGGCCGACTGGCGCGGGCACCGGCTGGACGAGGTCGCGGCCCGCGACCCGCAGGCGGTGTCGCGCTGGCTGACCGACCCGGAGGCGGCCCCGCACGGTGGGGAGTCGGTCGCGGCGCTGTGCGCACGGGTGGGCGGCTGGCTGGACACCCTGGCCGACGACGCCGGCCGCGTCCTGGCCGTGGCCGAGCCCGCCGTCGTCCGGGCGGCCGTGGTGCACGCCCTCGACCTGCCGCCGAAGGCCTTCTGGCGCCTCGACGTCCGCCCGCTGACGGCCACCGAGCTGTCCGGGCGCTCAGGCCGCTGGAACCTGCTCTGCGGGACGTTCCTGACGCCGCCGGCTTCGTGAGCGCGCGGGCACGGGCGCGGGCGCGGGTGGCCGGGGGAACGGCCGGGCGGGCGGGCGTGTGGGCGGGCTCCGGCGGCAACTGCGGGACGATGTCGACGACGAACCCGGCGGCCGGGGCATCGGGGCGGAGTCGTGGTCGCCGATGGTCGGCCGGGCACTCACGCTCCCGCGTGCAGGTAGGCGGCCCACAGCCAGGGGGACTCGTGGAGCGGGGCGGACTGGTCATGGCCGTCACGGATCAGGCGGACGGCCCGGTGGAGCGCGCGGGCCGACCGGTCGGGGTCGGGGTGCGCGGAGCCTGGTCCGAGGGCGGCGTAGAACAGGTCGGCGACGGTGACGGCCATCCGGTCGTTGATCTCCCACAGGGTGCCGATCACGTGCGGGAAGCCGGCGAGTTGGAAGGCGGACGTGAGGTGGATGGCCTCGTCGAGCAGGGCGGAGGTGTCGATGGCCGCGGTGCGGCAGGCCGACAGGTAGGCCAGCCGGGCCTCGTCGAGCGCCACGGACGCGAGGCGGCCGACGGTCAGCGGTGCCTCCGCGTGGTCGTGGAGCAGCAGCAGGCTCCGGGAGGGGTCCGTGGGGTGGCTGGAGCCGTGGCAGGAGAAGTGCGCGATCGCGCACTTCGGCAGGTGCTCAAGGACGTTGGCCAGCGTGGGCACGAGCGGCTGCGGATCCGCCGGGCAGTCCCCGGGCTCCGGTTCCTCGAGCAGGAGGGCATCGGGCAGCCGTTCGCGAAGCAGTTCGACTTCGTCCTCGACGTAGGGCAGCCAGCCCTGCTCGTGCAGGCCGGGCGTGGTCGGCATCGCCACGATCAGGCTCCGGGCGGCCGACGAGGCGGCGGCCGTGCGGGCGCGCTCGCGGGCGTGGCGCAGCGCGCGGACCGTGGGGGTGTAGGAGGAGACCACCCGGTCCATGACGGTGCGCCGGTGCGGCTCGTTCGGCGCGTCGTCGTGGTGGCCGGAGGCGTGCAGGGGCAGCAGGCCCAACAGCCCGCCCGGTACCCACCACACCCGCGGCCAGTCCTCCTCGGCCTCTCCGCGGCTGTCACGGAGGCCCAGGGCGTCCAGCACCGGGCCGGTGGCCTTGTCCCACAGCCACTGGAGGACCGTGACCAGCACCTTCTGCGCGGCGTCCTGTTCGTCCTGGTCCTTGCTGACCCTCGCCGTGTGCAGCGCGCTCCGGAAGGCGTTCACCTGGTCGGTCACGGTGCCGGGGGTGAGGTCCGGCAGCTCGAGGCTGCGGACGCCCTGGGTGGTGACCAGCAGGGCGTCGCTGCGGTACGCGCTGATGTTGAACACCACGACCGGGCCGTGGGCGGCCTGGGCGACGAGTTCCGTTTCGGCGGGTGGCAGCGCGAAGTCGGAGAAGCCCTCCAAACCGCGGATCTCGGCGAGCAGGAGGGCGAACTCTTCCGCGGACAGGCGCCGGTCCCGCGCCTGACGGTCACGGGACGGTCCCTGATCGGCCTCCTTGTTGCGGAGCCGGATGGGCGTCACGGTGTCCGCCGGTGCGTCGAGCTGTGCACGCAGCTCGAGGTAGCGGGTGGCCAGGCCGGAGTGGTGATGCCGTAGTTCAGTGAGGTCGCTGCGGGTCTCCAGCGCCTGGCTGAGCAGCACTGCGCGACCCGTCTCCAGCAGCCGGAGCGCCTTCTGCGCGCGTTCGGCAGCAGTGCCTCCCGGTGCGGCGAGCGCCAGGGCGGCGGCCCGGCCGGCCAAGCCGGCGAACTGGGCGACGGCATGCTGCTGATCGTCGCGCTCCAGGCGGCGCGGGGCCACCTGAGGCAGCTGCACTACCGCCTTCGCCGCGGCCTCCGCCGCCCGCACGTCGTCACCCCGCTGCGCCAGCAGACGGGCTGCCGTGTCCCCGGCCTTCACGGCGGCCAAGGGGCTGACGGCCGCATCCACGGCCGCCAGGTGACAGAAGATCGCGTCGTCCAGGTCCGCCGTCGACGCCGACTGGTGGAATCGGGCGCTCAGTGCCGCCCCGAGATTGGACAGCTGGGTGACCCGGTCGGCGTGGTCGTCTGAGCCGGCGGCCGACGCCAGTCGGCCGATCGCGATGGCCTCGTCCAGGTCCGTCGGTGCGTCATCCCGCTCCCATCGTCGCATCAGCGCGTTGCCGAGGTTGGACAACGCCCTTGTGCGGCCGGGCTGGTCGGCGGAGGCGTCCACCGCCGCCCGTGCCACGGTGACCGCTTCGTCCAGGTCCGCCGGCATTCCGGTCCGCTCGAACCGTGCCTGCAGCATGCTGCCGAGGTTGGCGAGTGTCACCGCGCGGCTGGGCATGCCGTCGGAGGCCTCCAGAGCCGCCCGTGCCACCGTCACCGCTTCGTCCAGGTCCGACGGCGCACCGGTCCGCTCGAACCTCCTGAGCAGCATGGCCCCGAGGTTCGACAGCGCCGTCACGGCGAGGCCGTCGTCGGTGCAGGCGGCCACTGATTCCCGCGCCAAGGTCACTGCCTCGGTCAGGTCGGCCAGGGCCCCGGTCCGCTCGAACCTCCTGAGCAGCATGGCTCCGAGGTTCGACAGCATCCCCGCACGATCGGGGTCGTCGTCGACGCGGGCCGCGTCCGCGGCCTGCCGCAGCCACTCGACGGCGGCATCCGCGTCCGCCAGCCCCCCGGTCCGGTCGAACCTCGCCGCGAACCTGCCCCCGAGGTTCGACAACATCGTCATACGGTCGACGTCCGAGCCGGTTTCCAGCGCCTGCTGTCCGAGCACGATGGCATGGTCCAAGACTGCCGGCTCGCCGGTGAGCTGGTACCGGGCCCATAGCGCCTGGCCCAGCGTGGACAGCACCGATGCACGATCGATTCCCTCGGCCGGTCCGAGGTCCAACGCCCGTTGTCCCACCACGATGGCCTCGTCCAGGTCCGCGGGTGAGCCCGTGAGCTGGTACCGGGCCCGTAGCGACGTCCCGAGATGGGACAGGTACACGGCGAGCAGGGGGTCTTCGGGGCGGGCGTCGGCGGCCACTGTCCGAAGACATCCGATGGCCCCCTCCAAGTCCGCGACCGCCTTGGTCACTTCGAACCTGCTCGCCAGCGCGATTCCCCGGATCCACAACGATCGCGTGCCGGCGGGGCTGCCGGGCGGGGCCTCGGCCATCGCCTTCCGCGCCGCCACGACCGCGGCGTCCAGGTCCGGCACTGCTCGGGTCTGCTGCCCACGGGCCTGCAGCAGGCCCCCGAGGCGGGTCAGCCAGGTCACGCGGTCGGGGTGGCCCGCCGGAGCCGCTGCCGTGACCTCCTCAAAACAGGCGATGGCGACATCCCGGTGCAGCGTCGCGTGGGCACCCGGTCCCCAGGCGCGCAGTGCCTCTGCCAGAAGTGACAGCCGTTCGGCGTGGTGAGGATCGTCGGAGGGAGTGGCCGCCAGGACACGCCGCAGCATCGACGCGGCCGCGGTGCACTCGACACGGCCGGGTGACGCCTGCGCCTGCCGGAACGCCCTGGCAGCCTTCGGGGCCACGATCTCGACGAGGGCCGGGATCAGCGGCTCCGGGAGATCGCCGTCACCGAAGACGAAACACGGGGTGAACGCCTCGACGGCTGCCTTGAGATCGTCCAGGGTCTGGCTTTCGGGCAGCCCCAGATGGCGGCCGTACAGGCTACGGCTCCAGTAGAACCACCCTAGGACGTACTGGACTTCCTCGTCTCGTCCGCCGTACTCCTCGGCCAGCCGGCGGGCGTCCCGGAGCGCGTCCGCCCCCAGGACCGACGACGGGTCCCGGCATTTTTTCGCCCGCTGCAGTCGCGCCCACATCGCCGCCAGTCGCGCCTCACGCACCATTCCCCCCAAAGTCGGTCGCGGTTCGTGATGCTAGCGGCACATTCCGTGGCGCGACGGTGAGTTGTCCGGATACACCCTCCCGGGTGAGGCCGTCGGGTACGGCCGCCGAAGCCGTTCCCGCGACATCCACGACCAGCGATCCCAAGCTCCCGCGCACACGCGATGGCCGGCTGCCGGGTGGGCGACCCGCGTGTCCCGCCCGGTCAGTGCGGCGGCTTGAGGCGACACACCGGAACTGACAGGAGTTCAGATATCGGATGCTCCTCGCGATGCGAACCGACCACCCACCCCGGTGGTGCGGAGAAGGAGGCGGAATGGCACGGGTGAACCTGCGGGCCGCGTTCATGAGCGGGCTGTCGTCCACCGTCACGGCGCAACAGGTCTTCACCAACCGGGTCGACGAGGTGGCCGCCTTCAACCGGTCGGTGGAGGGCCTGCGCCGGACACTGGACGAGGCGGAGGTCTCGCCGGTCGTGGACCGGGCGCAGCCGCGCCGCAACGTCCTGACGCTCTACGGGGTCGGCGGCATAGGCAAGACGACGCTGTCCCAGGAGCTGGAGCGTCGGTTGCTCGCCGACGCCTCGGCCGACGGACACGACGAGGTCGTGTCCGTACGGGTCGACCTCTCCGAGGACGGGTCCTGTGACATCGAGGGCCTGGTGCTGCGCCTGCGTGCCGGGCTGGGCCGGCTGGGCGGCCGTTGGCCCGCATTCGACCTCGCGCTCGCCTCGTACTGGGTCCGGGCACACCCGGGGGAGGCCCTCCAGGACTTCCTCGACGCTTCACCAGCCCTTCGCCGCGCCTCACGCAGCATCCGCCTCGGTGACCAGATCGCGGAGGCCGTGCGGGACGTCGACCCCGCGGGGCTCGGTGGTCTGACGGGGTTGGCGCACCGGGCGGCCCTGGCCACCTATCGTGCCGTTCGGGACCGGGTGCGCGAGGGGCGGCTGCTGGCCGACTGCGAGCTGTTCGCCGAGCTGGTCGAGGCCGACGCGGACTACGAGACGCTCTCGTACTTCCCGTACCTGCTGGCCTGGGACCTGGACCACCTGCCGCGCCGGGGGCGGTCGGCCGGGCGGCCCACGGTGTGCGTGTTCCTGGACACCTTCGAGGTGGCCAACGGCCGTGACGACCGCACGATGGAGCGCCTGATCCAGCGGTGCGTCTACCTGATGCCCAACGTGCTCTTCGTGCTCACCGGCCGTAACCGAGTGGATTGGGCCGACTCCGGCGCGGGCGGTGAGCTGGACTTCACGGGCCCCGAGTACTGGCCCAACCTCCACTTCAGCAACGACTCCGTCGAACCCCGCCAGCACCTCGTCGGCTACCTGTCGGACTCGGACGCGGACAGCTACCTCAAGGAGGCACTCACCCAGGACGGCGAGCCCGCCGTGCCGGCCGCGGTCCGGCGGCGCATCATCGCCGGTGGTCAGGGGCTGCCCCTGTACCTGGACCTATCGGTGTCCCACTTCGCCGCGCTGCTCGCCCGCGGTGGGCGGCCGACGCCGGCGGACTTCGGCGGCTCGTTCACGGCGGTGGCGACCCGGTCGATCCGCGACCTGCCCCGGGAGGAGCGGGACCTCGTCCGTACCGCGGCACTCACCGACCGGGTCGGCGCCGATCTGCTGCGGGCCGGACAGCCCGACGTCCCGGACGGCTGTGTGGCCCGGTTCCTCCGCCGTCCGTTCCTGACGCACGACGATGCGTACGCGCTGCCGTACGCCCTTCACGCGGCGCTGCGCCATGCCATCGTGGAGGCGGACCGGACGCTCCCGGACGGCTGGTCCGACCGCGACCGCAGCAAGGTGGCGGCCCGGCTGCTCGCCTGGCTGGGCGAGCGTCTCAAGCCGTCCTCCGGCCGGGTCGTCGTCGCCCAGGCCCTCGAATCCGGTCTCAAGCTCGCTGCCGCGCACGGCGTCTTCGAGGACTGGATGGCCCGTGCCACCCAGCGTCTCGTGGAGGCCGGGCAGTGGTCGGAGCTGGGCGCGGGGCTGACCGCCGAACCAGCCGCTACGCCGGAGTACCGGGCGGTTCTCGCGGCCATACGGGGCGTTCAGCTGCGCCGTACCGGCCGAGCCGCGGAGGCCGTCGAACTGCTCGTCGGTGCGGGGGACGGCGTAGCGGAGGGCAGTCCGACCGCGCAGCTGGTGCGGATCCACCTCGCCCACGCGCTGCGCAACCACGGCGACTACACCGAGGCGGCGGAGATCTACCGTGCCCTGGTGGGCGGCGATTTCGACGCAGCGGCCCGGTACTGGCTCTGCGACTTCGACTACCTCAAAGGTCGTTTCGGCACGGCGCTGGCCGTGCTGCGGGAACAGCGCAGCCGCGGGCCGGAGGACGAGGGGGAACGGCTGAGGCTGATCGGGCACATCTGGCGGGTGAACGCCCGGTTCGATGAGGCGACCGTCGCGTACACCGAGGCGATCGACCTGGCGCGGCGCGAGGGCTTGGCCGCCGCGGAGGCGAAGGCGTTGGCCAATCTGGTTCAGACGGCATGCTGGTCCGGTGACACGGCCGCGGTGTCGGCCGGGGCCACCCGGGCGCGGGACCTGCTCGATCTGGTGCCGAACCCGGTCGAACTGGTCAAGATCCGCTCCGCCGAGGCGGTCGCGCACGCGGTGTCCGGTGACTCCGCGGCTGCCCTGCAGGCGGTCGGGGGCACCCGGCGGCTCGCGGACGACATCGGCTACCGCGGCGGCCACAACCTTGCCGACGTGGCCCAGATCCTCGTCGGCGTGCTCGGCGGCGACCACGACGGCGCTCGTCGCACGCGGGCAGAGCTCGACGCGCGCACTCGGAGGTCGGGGGGCAACACCTACTGGGTCCCGATCGTGACGAGCTGGCTGGAGGGAGTCCCGAAGGCCATGGCGCACGGCCCGCAGGTCGAGTGGGTGGACGGTCCGGCCGTGTCGTTGGGTCGTTGGGCCGAGGTGGCTGCGCGAGGATGAGACACCGGTGCTCTGGTGTGCGGGGCCACAACAGGCGAGGGGAACGGATCGGATGACCGACCCGGTACGCGTCGAGCCGGTCCGTGTCGGCCTGGTCGGGATCGGCATCATCGCCGAGACCCACCTCGCCGTCCTGGCCGAACGGGACGATGTGGCCCTGGAGTTCACGGTCGACCCACAGCCGGTCGGGCCCGTCGACTTCCGGGGCGCCACGCCCCCCCACTACGGCGGCCTCGGCCGGGCGCTCGACGAGCACCGGCCGGATCTGGTGGTCGTGGCCACCCCGACGGAGACGCACGTCGAGCTGGCGGTCCAGGCCCTCCTGGGCTCCGAGGCCGAGGTGTTGGTGGAGAAGCCCCTCGTGCACGGTCTCGGCTCTCTCGCGAGGTTGCGCGACCTGGACGGGAAGGCCGATGTGCGGGGCAGGCTGTTCACCGCCCACCACTTCGCGTTCTCGCCGGAGGTCGACTGGGCGGCAGGGTTGATCGCCGCCAACCCGGCGTGGGGGCCGGTCACGGCCATCACGTCGGCCTTCTACGACCCCTACGTCCTGCGGGGGGAGGCGGCCTTCGCTTCGTACGTCTCCAGCTGGACGGACTCGGGGGTGAACCAGCTCAGCATGCTCACCCGCTTCGTCGACCTCATCGAACTCACCTCCGCCCGGCAGACGGACGGCGGCGCGAGCGCGTGGTGCACCGTGGAGTTCCGCTCCCGCGGCGAGCTCGGCACGGCTCGGCTGCGCAGCAGCTGGCTGACCGGCTCCAGCAGCAAGGAGAGCAGCCTGGTACTGGGCCGCTCCGGAGTGGAGGTCTGGATCGACCACACCGCCATGACGGGGTTCGCCGCCCGGGAGGGGGAGTTGGTGGCCGCCTTCGGCAATGACGGCCGGACTGCGCGGAAGGTGGCCCACTACCGTCCGCTCTACGCCAGCCTCCTCTCCGGCCGGCCCGATCCGGTGCTCGGCTTCGACGCCGCAGCGACGATCACCGCGATCCATCAGGCGGTGCCCGGGGCACGGTAGTTGCCGATCGTGGACGGGACGTGGGGCGTGGCGGGCCCGGGGCCGGGTTCTGCCACGCCCCACGTCGCGGGGTGCTGTCGCGTCAGGAGGCCTCGGGGGCCGGCAGGCGGCGGGAGAGCGCCTCGGAGGCCTTGGCCGTGGCGTAGAGGGAGACGGCGAGGGCGATGACCAGGGCGGCGCCGCCGGCGAAGACGGTGCCGTCGGAGACGGCCTTCGGGCTGCCGGCCTCGGTGCGGGCGGAGCCGGAGAGGAAGGGGAGGACGACGAGGACGGCGGCGCCGAGGGCGACCTCGCCCCAGACGACCTTGGGGAAGTGGCGCAGGGTGAGGTGGAGCAGCGAGGCGGTGTCGTCGGTGCGGCGGGCCCGGGTGATGCGGGGCATCAGCCAGAACTGGTTGAAGGCGCCGGCGGTGACGAGGCCGGCCACCAGCAGGACCTTGACGAGCAGGGCGATGCCGTAGCCGGTGGTCCAGAGCTGGGAGACGGCGCCGACGTGCTTCCAGCTCAGCCAGAGACCGGAGACGGTGATGGCGGCGACGCAGGTCATCGCGACGAGGCTGAAGCGGCGCCACATGTCGGCCCAGAGCAGGCCGGCGCCGTTGCCGAGCCGGTTGCGGGTTCCGGCGAGGACGACGAGGAGGGCGAGGCCGCCGAGCCAGACGGTGCCGGCGACGATGTGGGTCTGGTCGAGGGCCAGGTCGAGCCAGCGGTCGAGGTCGGCGGGCTTGGTGGCCGGTACGGCTGCGATCAGCGTGACGGCCAGGGAGAGCGGCAGCGCGGCGAGCGCCACGGCGTCGGTGCGGCGGCGCGCAGCGGGGGCGAACAGGGCGATCAGGAGGGCGGCCGTGGCCACGAGTACGACGTTCTGGACGAGGTACACGGTGCCCTGGGCGATCCAGGCGCCCTTGGCCGCCGGGGCCCGGAGGTAGGACCAGATCTCACCGGGGGCGAGGGCGTCGCCGAACGGCATGCCCTTGCCGGACCGGGCGACGCGTGCGGCGAGCTGGAAGTAGCCGGCGACCAGCAGCACCACCCCGGCCCAGGCGAGGTGGATTGCCGATCTTCTTCGCAGGATCGCGGTGTCCTCGGGGTCGGCTTCCGCGGCGCGAAGGGCCGGGCGGACGGTGGTCGCGTAGGTGACGGTGGCACCGATGGTGCCGCTGAGGCCGATGAAGTAGCCGGTCTTGGTGAGGATTCGCCAGACCTGGGGCACGGTGTAGTCGGCCGTGGTCGCGGCCAGCAGGGCGGAGTGCATGAGGTGAGGCTAACCTAAATAAGGGTAGGGTTAGTAACCCCTGCGCCGCTGATCGTTCAATCGTCATCAACTTGTGAGCTGCCCCCGGTTGCCCCCGGTTGTCGCCGGTTGCCCCGGCTGGGCCGAGGGCGAGCGGCCGGCGGCCCCGGTGCGGTGTGAGGCCTCGGGTGCACCGGGGCGCGGCCGGGTCGGTCAGCTGTCGACGGGGTGCCAGGCCGGGCCGGTCCCGTCCTGCCGGACGTGCCCGAAGACGACGTCGGCGAAGTGGACGCCGAAGCCGATCGTGCCGGGTTCGGACAGCTCGGCGACGAGGCGGCGGCGGTGGCCGGCGGTCCGGGCGGGGTCGTGGTCGAAGGCCGAGGACCAGTCGGGGTGGTCGATCTGGATCGGCGAGTGCACGGCGTCGCCGAAGGCGATCAGGCGCCGCCCGCCCCCGGTGATGACGTACTCGGCGTGCCCGACGGTGTGGCCGGGGGTGATCCGCGCGCGGACGCCGGGGAAGACCTCCTCGCCGTCCGTGATCGTGCGGACGTGCGGGGCGAGGGCGGCGGCCTGCTCGGCCATGCCCTGCTCCTCCAGCAGGTCGCGCCGCTCCCACTCCGCCTCGGAGATCAGGTACTCGGCGTGGGCGAGGGCGGGACGGGCGCCGCCGGGGGCGGGGTGGCAGGCCCAGCCGAGGTGGTCGGAGTGGAGGTGGGTGAAGGCCACCGCCTCGATGTCCTCGGGGCTGCGGCCGAGTTCGGCCAGGCCGGCGAGGAGCGCGCCTCCGTGGATGGCGCCGAGCGGGCCGTCCGGCATCCCGAACTCCTGCGGGCCGAAGCCCGTGTCGATCAGCAGCGCGCGGCCGCCGTGCTCGACCAGGAGGCCGCCGACGCTGCCCACGAGGTGGCCGGTGGCGTCCAGGTACTCCGGGTGCGCGGCCCACACCTCGTCGGTGGTGTCCGGGAGCAGCTGCAGCGGCCGGAGCCGTACGTCGCCGTCCGGCACGTACGACACCTTGGTGTCGCCCAGCCGGATCGAGCGGATGCCCGCCGGCCGGCGCAGGCGTTCGTTCTGAAGGGTCGTCACATCGGACACGGGGGTCCCCCTGGAGGTCGTCGCGAGGTTTTCGCCGCGCTTCCCGGCGGCGATGACGATCACCATAAACATCAAGCTTGAATCATTCAAGCTAGAAATATGTCGGCTTGATGGACTTGCTAGAGTGGCGGCATGACGACGTCCCCCGAGCCGCAGGCCATCGCCGAGCGACAGCTGTGCGGCCTGGTGAACGGGCTGGCCCAGCGGATCGCCGAGCACGTGCGGGAGTGCGCCGCCGCCCTGGGGCTCACCGCGTCCCAGGCGACCGCGCTGCGGGAGATGAGCGGGCCGATGACCATGCGGGAACTCGCCGAACGCATGTGCTGCGAACCCTCCAACACCACCTTCGTCGTCGACAGGCTGGAGAAGCAGGGCCTGGTCGGGCGTCACCCGCACCCCACCGACCGCCGCGCCAAGCACCTCGTCCTGACCGCCGAGGGCGCCGCGTTGCGCGAACGCCTCCTCGGGCTCCTCGCCGAGGGCTCCGCGCTGTCCGCCCTCGGTCCGGAGGAGCAGCACGTCCTGCGCGGCCTGCTGGAACGGGCCGTCGCCCGCTCCTGACCGACCGGGCACCGGGGCACCGGGGCTCCCGGCCCGGGGCAAGCCGGGGGCAGGCGCGGGACGGGCCGGGGGACAGGCCGCGGACGGATCCCGGCGCACACACACGCAACCGCCGGCCCGGCGGCCGGGCGTACGCACGCC
>NZ_JBEYVJ010000064.1:0-32262 GCF_040643935.1 Kitasatospora sp. NPDC047058
GGAGACCGGGTGGAGCAGCCGGCACCTCCAGGACCGGTTCCGGCGCGAGACCGGGCTGACCCCGAAGGCCGCCGCCCGGGTGATCCGCTTCGACCGGGTGCGGCACCTGCTGGGCGCGCCCGGTCCGGCACCCCGGCTGGCGGAGCTCGCCGCGCGCTGCGGCTACTTCGACCAGGCCCACCTGGCCCGGGAGTTCCGTTCGCTGGCCGGCTGCGCGCCCAGCGTGTGGCTGGCGGAGGAGGGGCCGGACGCGGCGAAGTTCCGAAACGTCCAAGGCGGGGCGGGTGCGGCGGCGCCAGAGTGGGAGCGGTGACGGCCGCCGGGCCGCCACCACCGCTCGGAGGAGGACTGCCGCCATGGACACCAAGACTCCCGCCCCGCAGGTCTGGCCCAGCCTGCGCGCCCGTGACGCCCGGGGGCTGATCCGCTTCCTGGCGGACGCCTTCGGCTTCCAGGAGGTCGTCGCGTACGGGGAGGGCGAGCTGGTCGCCCACGCCGAACTGGCCTGGCCCGAGGGCGGCGGCGTGATGCTCGGCTCGGACCGGCCCGACCCCGAGGGAACCGCCCCCTGGCCGGGGCGGCCGGGCACCTTCACCGCCTACGTGGTCACGGCCGACCCGGACGCGGTGCACGCCCGTGCCGTCGCCGCCGGGGCGCGGATCACCATGGACCTGCACGAGACCGACTACGGCTCGCGCGACTTCGCCGCCGACGACCCGGAGGGCAACCGCTGGTACTTCGGCACCTACCCGGGCGCGCCCCGCCCGGCGGCCGGCTGACCCGCGGTGCCCCGGCAGCCACGAGCCGCCGCCCACCCGGCGCAGGCGCCCGCGACGCGCGAGGAGACGCCCGGGGAGACGCCCGTCGAGCGGCTGCGGGCCGTCTGCCTGGCGCTGCCCGAGGTGGCGGAGCGGGTCAGCCACGGCGAGCCGACGTGGTTCGCGGGGGCGGGCCGGCGGGCGCGGGTGTTCGTGATGCTGGCCGACCACCACCACGACGACCGGCTGGCGTTCTGGTGCCCGGCCCCGGCCGGCGCCCAGGAGTCCCTGATCGCCGAGGACCCGGCGCGCTTCTTCCGGCCCCCGTACGTCGGGCACCGCGGCTGGATCGGCGTCCGCCTGGACGTGGCCCCGGTCGACTGGGCCCGGGTCGAGGACCTGGTCGCGGAGGCCCACGCCCTGGTGACCGGGTGAGCGGCGCGCCGGCCCGCCTGACCGGCGACCCGGTCCTGCGGGCGGCCGTCCGGGCCGCCGACGAGGAGCTCGTCCCCCTGCTCGCCCCGCCCGGCGGACGACCGACAGGGCACCGGGCCGGCCGGCCGGGCAGACTGGCTGCGCGGGCCCCGTGAACCCGCGCGGGGACCGGCGCAGCTCGGAGGCGGCCATGCCGCAGATGGTGGTGGACGGGCGCACGCTCGCCCTGTCGCACCTCGACAAGGTGTACTACCCGCGCACCGGCACGCTCAAGGGCGAGGTGCTGCGCTACTACGCGGCCGTGCACACCGCCCTGCTGCCACACCTGCGGGACCGGCCGGTCTCCTTCCTGCGCTGCCCGGACGGGGTGGAGGGCGAGGTGTTCGTCGCCAAGAACCCGCCCGCCGGGACGCCGCGCTGGGTGCGCACGGTGGAGGTGCCCAGCAGCGGCGGGGACCTCCGCCAGGTGGTGCTGGACGACGGCGCGGCGCTGCTCTGGGCGGCCAACCTGGGCTG
Source organism: Kitasatospora sp. NPDC047058 (assembly GCF_040643935.1). Lineage (NCBI taxonomy): Bacteria > Bacillati > Actinomycetota > Actinomycetes > Kitasatosporales > Streptomycetaceae > Kitasatospora > Kitasatospora sp. NPDC047058. The sequence goes on from NZ_JBEYVJ010000064.1 coordinate 1,710, forward strand.
TCTGGAGCTGCACGTGCCGCAGTGGCACGCCGCCGCGCCCGGGCTGGCCGACCGGCTGGTGCTGGACCTCGACCCGGGCGAGGGCGCGTCGGTGCTGACCTGCCGGACGGTGGCCCTCCTGCTGCGCGAGCGGCTGGCGGCGGACGGGCTGGGCTGCTGGGCGAAGACCTCGGGTTCCAAGGGGCTGCACCTGCTGGTGCCGCTGGAGCCGACGCCGAGCACCCGGGTCTCCGCGTACGCGAAAGCGCTCGCAGCCGGGCTGGAGGCGGCCCACCCGGACCTGGTCGTGCACACCATGGCGAAGGTGCGGCGCACCGGCCGGGTGCTGGTCGACTGGTCGCAGAACAACGCCAGGAAGACCACCGCCGCGCCGTACACCGTGCGGGCGCGCCCGCGGCCGACGGTGTCCACGCCGGTCTCCTGGGACGAGTTGGAGCGGGCCCGGTCGGAGGAGGACCTGGTCTTCACGATCGCCGACGTCCCCGGGCGGCTCGCGGAGTCGGGTGACCTGCTGGCCCCGCTGCTCGACCCCGGCCGGGCCCGCCCCCTGCCGTCCGCACCGTCACCCGTGCCCGAGGCCGCACGCGAACCCGAACCCGAACCCGAGTCCGAACCCGGGCCCGAGCGCCCCCGGGCACGTACGAGCGCCCGCAGCCCCCTCGTCCTGGACCCGCCCGTCGAGGTGATGCGCCCGGCCGCCGTCCCCACCGTCCCCCCGCCGGACGGGCTGGGCGGCTCGGGCGTGCTGTACGAGCTGAAGCTGGACGGCTTCCGCTGCGTGGCGTTCGCACGCGGGGACCGCCCGCCGTACCTCCAGTCACGGTCCGGGCGGGACCTCTCCGGCGAGTTCCCGCCGATCGCCGCCGCCGTCGCCCGGTTGCCGGCCGGGCTGGTGCTCGACGCGGAGCTGGTCGCCTGGCGCAACGGGCGGTTCGCCTTCGAGCAGCTGCTGCGCACCCGGCAGGCCCGCGCGGCGGACGACACCGCACTGGGGCTGATCGCCTTCGACGTCCTGGCGCTGCCCGGGCGTGACGTCCGGCGGCTGCCGCTCGCCGACCGGCGTCGGCTGCTCCTGGGGGCGCTCGCCGACGTCCCGCCGCCGATCCAGCCGGTGATGGCGACCACCGACCGGACCGAGGCGCTGACCTGGATGGAGCAGCTCGCCGACACCGGCGTGGAGGGACTGGTCTGCAAGGCCGCCGGCTCCGCCTACCGTCCGCGCCGCGCCGGCCAGGTCTGGGTCAAGTACCGGCGCAGCGAAACCGTCGACGCGACCGTCAAGGCCGTGGTCGGGACGGCGGCCCGGCCGCGGGCCGTGGTCCTGGAACTGGACGACGACCGGGTGCTGCTCTCCACCCCGCAGCTGGCGCCGGTGCAGGCCCGGCAGGTGGCGGAGGCGGTCGAGGGGAGGCTCGGCGAGCCGGTGCGCGATCCGGACCACGGGAGCATCCGGCCGCTGACCGCCCTGCTGCGGGCCGAGGTGACGGTCACCGGACGGCCGCCCACGGCGACCTTCGTCCGGCTACGCGGAGACTGAATCCCGCTGAGGCAACCGGACATTGACGGTTCGTCACCCCGCCTCGGAGGGCGGGCGGCCCAGGGCCCGTACCAGGCCGAGCGGCGTCACCGGGCGTGGCGGGAGGGGACGGGCTCGTGGGCGGTGGGCCAGGGCGGGCGCGATCTCGCGGGCGGGGCCTGGGCGAACTCCGTCACCAGGGTGTCGTCGAAGACCGGGAGGTCGGCCGGCTTGCGGCTGGAGATCAGGACCCCCGGCCCGTCGCGGCAGACGTGGACCTCCTCGTCGACCCAGTGGGCGCCGGCGTTGAGCAGGTCGGTGCGGATGCTCGGCCAGGAGGTGAGGGTCCGCCCGCGGACCACGTCGGCCTCCACCAGCGTCCACGGTCCGTGGCAGATCACCGCGACCGGCGTGCCGGAGGTGCAGAAGGCGCGGACGAACGCCACCGCGGCCGGGTCCATCCGCAGGTGGTCGGGGTTGGCGACACCGCCGGGCAGGACCAGGGCGTCGTAGTGCGCGGCGTCCGCCTCGGCGGCCACGTCGTCCACCGGGAAGGTGTCGGCGCGGTCCAGGTGCCGGAACGCCTGCACCCGGCCGGGGCGGGTGGAGACCAGCCGGGGTGTGCCGCCGGCCTCGGCCACCGCCTGCCAGGGGGAGGTCAGTTCGGCCTGCTCGACGCCCTTGGGCGCGACCAGGAAGGCCACCGTCCGGCCGGTGAGCGCGACGAGCTTCACCACGGCTCACCCCGTGTAGTGGTCGTCCAGCATGGAGCGGCCGAGGGCGGTCAGTTCGGAGGCGGCGGGCGGCGGGGCGGAACGGACCCGGGCGCGCGGGCAGTCCAGGTGGACCACCAGTTCGAGGTGGTCGATCCGGGCCACCAGCCCCACCGGGACCAGCAGGCGGGTGCCCCGCACCCACGGTCCGGCGTCGACCACCAGGTGGTCGCCGACGTCCTGCTCGACCCGGCCGAGCGGTCCGTCGGTCGCCTCCACCTCGTAGCCGGCCAGGCTCAGATCGGTGGCGTGATGGGAGCCCGGACGGTACTCCCACAGGTCGGTCGTCATGGCACTCACGCCTCCGGCTGGTCCCAGGGACGGCGTTCCCCGCGGTCCCGGCGCGGGCGGCGGGTACGGTCGTCGCCGCCGAGGAGGTCGATCTCCCCCAGTTCGGCGGACCGCCCCGGACGGCGTCGGCGCAGCAGGGCCGCCGCACCGACGGCGGCCGCCACACTGAGCGCCCAGACCAGGGCCACCGCGACCAGCACGGGCGTGGTCGGGGTGCGCACGCCGACGCTGAGGCAGATCACCGACATCACCAGCGCGGTCATCAGCACACCGGGTGGCAGCTTCTCGCCCACGCGACGCAGCCCGGTCCGGAACCGGCTCGGCTGCTTGGCCCCCATCGTGCTCAACCGGCGGTCCAGGCGCGTGTCCTGGCGCAGATCGGACTCGATCTCCTCCAGGAGCCGCCGCTCCCGGCCGCTCAACGCGGGTCCGTCCATCTCGGTCACCTCCGCCACATCCGGTGACGTCGTCCCTCACACCCGGGCCGTTGCCCGCTCCGGGTGTCCGTTAACCACTCCGGCCGCGCCCACCCGGGCCGGAAGCACTCGGTCCCGCACCACCCGGTCCGCCGGCGCCCAGGCCGGCCGGAGCGGCGGAAGCCGCCGGACGGCCGGTGCCGACCGGAGAAGGCGCAGTACTGGCCGGCCTTCGGCTGGACGACGTAGACCGCGTCCCCGGTCGCCGGGTCCTTGACCTGGGCCGAGCCGCCGACCGGGACGCTCGCCGCGGCCACCGAGACCGGCGGTCCGGCCGGCGTCTTCCCGGCGGGGGCCGGGGCGGCGGACGGGCCGGCCGCCTTCTTGTCCCGCCCGAAGGTGGCGGTCAGCGAGCCGGTGAGCAGGCCGGCCCCGCCCATGGCGACGGCCGCGATGCCGCCGTCGACCAGCGACCGCCGGCGGACGTGGTCCTCGCGCAGCCCGCGTGCGCGGTCCCGGGCGGCCCGCCGGGCCAGGTAGCCGTCCAGCGAGAGGTAGGGGGTGCCGGCCAGCACCAGCGGGGTCCAGGCCATCAGGTAGGCGAGGTCGTTGCCGAGGTAGTACGGCGAGACGTTCCAGCTGACGGTCAGCCAGAGGCTCAGGTTGATCAGCGCGCCGCCGAGGGCCGCGAGCCGGCCCCAGAGGCCGAGCAGGGTGCCCAGGCCGACCGCCAGCTCGCCGAAGGCGATGGCCAGCGCGAACAGGGTCGGCGCGTCGAGGGCGAGGCCGAGCAGGAAGGAGATCGGGCTGGAGCCCTTGGCCGCCTGGGTCTGCGAGACGAAGGAGGCCGGGTCGCCCGCGCCCGCCAGGTAGTGGTTGTCGGCGAGCTTGTCGAGCGCCGCGTAGACGAAGGTGACGCCGAGGAAGAGCCGCAGCGGCAGCAGCGCGTACCGCGAGGCCAGGGCCCGGTACCGGTCCGCCGGCCCGGTTCTTCCGTCCGGGTCCGCACCGCTCGCCACCGCGCCGCCGGTCTCCACGGAGCCGCCGGCCTCCACGGGGCTGCTGACCTCCGTCATCCCTCACACCTTCCCTCGCGGCCTGCCAGTTCCTGACAGGTCCGGTCCGCATTCTGCACGGTTGTGAGCGCTTTCGGTGGGACGTCCCACCCGGTTGGCCCGCTGCACCGCGAACGGCCGCGCCGCCGTTCCCTTGAATACGGAAACGACGGCGCGGCCGTTCAACACCGGTTCGGTCAGAACCGGCCGGGAGTGATCACTCCCACTCGATGGTGCCCGGCGGCTTGCTGGTGCAGTCCAGCACCACGCGGTTGACGTCGCGGACCTCGTTGGTGATCCGGGTGGAGATCTTCGCCAGCACCTCGTACGGCAGGCGCGACCAGTCGGCCGTCATGGCGTCCTCGGAGGACACCGGGCGCAGCACGATCGGGTGGCCGTAGGTGCGGCCGTCGCCCTGGACGCCGACGCTGCGGACGTCCGCCAGCAGCACGACCGGGCACTGCCAGATCTCGCGGTCCAGGCCGGCCGCGGTCAGCTCCTCGCGGGCGATGGCGTCGGCCTCGCGCAGCAGGTCCAGACGCTCCCTGGTGACCTCGCCGACGATCCGGATGCCCAGGCCCGGGCCCGGGAACGGCTGGCGCTGGACGATCTCCTCCGGCAGGCCGAGCTCCTGGCCGACCATCCGGACCTCGTCCTTGAACAGCTTGCGCAGCGGCTCGACCAGCTGGAACTGCAGGTCCTCGGGCAGGCCGCCGACGTTGTGGTGGGACTTGATGTTGGCGGTGCCGGTACCGCCACCGGACTCCACCACGTCCGGGTACAGGGTGCCCTGGACCAGGAACTCCACCGACTCGCCGTGCTCGCCGGCCTCGGCGATGATCTCGGCCTGGGCCTGCTCGAAGACCCGGATGAACTCGCGGCCGATGATCTTGCGCTTCTCCTCGGGGTCGCTGACCCCCTTCAGCGCGGTCAGGAAGCGCTCCTGCGCGTCGACGACCTTCAGCTGGACGCCGGTGGCCGCGACGAAGTCCTTCTCGACCTGCTCGGTCTCGCCCTTGCGCATCAGGCCGTGGTCGACGTAGACGCAGGTCAGCTGCTCGCCGATGGCCTTGTTGACCAGGGCGGCCGCGACCGCGGAGTCCACGCCGCCGGAGAGGCCGCAGATGGCGCGCTTGTTGCCGACCTGGGCACGGATCAGCGCGACCTGCTCGTCGACCACGTTGCCGGTGGTCCAGTTCGGCGCGATGCCGGCGCCGCGGTAGAGGAAGTGCTCCAGGATCTGCTGGCCGTGGTCGGAGTGCAGCACCTCGGGGTGGTACTGCACGCCGTAGAGCCGGGCCTCGTCGTTCTCGAAGGCCGCGACCGGCACCACGTCGGTGGACGCGGTGACGGTGAAGCCCTCGGGGGCGGCCGAGCAGGCGTCGCCGTGCGACATCCACACCGAGTGCTGCGCCGGAACGCCCTCGAACAGGGTCGAGCCGGTGCGGGAGACGGCCAGCGGGGTGCGGCCGTACTCGCGGGCGCCGGTGTTGTCGACGGTGCCGCCGAGCGTCTTGGCCATCAGCTGGAAGCCGTAGCACATGCCGAAGACCGGCACGCCGGCCTCGAAGATCGCGCGGTCGAGCTGCGGCGCGCCCTCCTCGTAGACCGACGACGGACCGCCGGAGAGGATGATCGCCTTCGGGTTCTTGGCGAGCATCTCGGCGACCGGCATGCTGCTCGGCACGATCTCGCTGTAGACCCGGGCCTCACGCACCCGGCGGGCGATGAGCTGGGCGTACTGGGCACCGAAGTCGACGACCAGGACGGTGTCGGTCTCGGGTGCGGACTGGTCGGGAATAGCAGAGGACACAGACGGCCTTCCGGCAGCGGTACGAAAGGTGTCGCGCAGCGCTTCCTCCGAGAGGGGCGGCGGCGGGCGACGAGCGGGGGTCTGGCACCGAGTCTACCGGGCGGGCCGGTTTCACTCGTCTGCACGTCCAGGAGACCGTGACCGTACGGGCCGCCGGTTCGTTGCTTCTGACGACCGCACGACCGCGCCGCGCCCGCCAGGTGCGCCGCCTCCGCCCCGGCAGGGGCGCCGTACGTGCGGGCGTGCAGGACCACGCGTGGAGCTCATCCCAGTCCACCGGCGCGCGTGGCGCCGCCGCGGCCCCGGCCCCGCCGGGAGCGGGGCGCCGTGGGACCGTGCGCGGGTGCAGCGGCCGGCACAGCAGGGGACAGCGACCCCGGCCGCGACTGGACCAAGGAGGTGGGGCGGCCGGCCCCCGGGGACGCCCGGAGGCCGGCCGCCGCACCCCGGCGCGACCCCGGCGCGACCCCGGCGCACAAGTCCACCGTCCCGCGCCGCTACGCGCGTCCCCGTGCGCTCCGGCCATCATCACTACGCACCGTGATCATCGAACCGGCCTGCCCGGACGTCCCCGACGGCCCCCGGACGGCTCCGGGGAGAGTGCACCGCACCGGCCGGGCCGAAAATGGACTGTGCCGAATCATGCCGAATCGGTTGCAGAGCAAGCCCTCCGTCCAGCACGATGCTGCGTGGAAGAGGTTCTCCCGGTGGCCGAAGGCCGACCGTGGAGGCCCGTCCCGGTGCCGCCGACACCCTCGGTGGCAACGATTATCACCTCACGCTCCGTGAGCGAGGGCCCGGTGCAGCCATGCGCGCCGGCCCGCCGCACCGCGAGCGTGCGCGCCCCGCGCGACCGGCCCACCCACGCCGGTGCCGTGGTGACGCGGCCCCCCGGACCAACCGACAGGACGGCGCTCCTCCCCCGGCGCCGTCAACCCAGCACCGGCGCAGCCCTGACGCCGCGTGCTGAGCGACAAAGGGCCCCGTTCCCCCGCGGGGCCCTTTGCCCTGTCCGGCGCCCTGTCCGGCGCGCCCGGTCCCGGGGCGCCGTGTCCGGGGCCGCGCGCCCTACGGCTGCTTGCGCCAGACGCTCGGGTCGACCGGGGGCTCCGCACCGGCCCCCGGCGCGGCGGCACCGGGCGGCAGCGGCGCCTCGCCCGAGCCGACCACGTCACCCACCACCGGACCGGCGCCCTGCCCCGGCAGGTACGGCCCGGCGGCCGCCCCCGGCTCCGGCGCCCCGCCCGCGAGAACGGCACCGCCGGACGGCCCGCCCTGCGGCGGCACCGCACCCGCAGGAACGCCGGCCGGGGTCCTGAACACGGCCGCCAGCAGCGGCGGCACCGCCAGCGCGCCGACCGCCGCCCACACCACGTCGGCCGCCAGCAGCGTGCCGAAGTCCAGGCCGGCCGAGAACTCCCGGACGGCGTCCGACCGCGAGCTCCGGCCGGCGCCGTCCGAGCCCCCCGTCGTCGCCACGAAGCCGGCCACGGTCATCAGCAGGGTGAACCCGGTGGCGGACACGGCGGCGAGCCGAATCCGGTCCGCCGCGTCCAGCCGGCGACGGTGCGCCGTCCAGCCCAGGTGGACCGCCGCGGCCACCGCGATCAGCACGGTCCAGCGCCACTCACCGTTCGCGCCGTGCAGGTCGAAGAGCGAGAACTCGTCGTCCGGGCGGCCGCCCCGGCCGTAGCCGCCGTAGCCGTCGTCGTACGGGCGGGCGCCGTCGTGCGCCCGGACGGTCGCGCCCGAGCCCAGGCCGAGCAGGACCAGGCCGAGGTTCGGCAGGAACGCCACCGAGGCACCGGTCGCCCAGCCCTCGTCCTGCACGGCGACCAGGACGAACCCGACCAGCGAGGCCAGGCCCACCGAGACGGCCGCCGACCGGCCCGCGGTCAGCCCGGCCACCGCCCAGCCGCGCACCGCGCGGTTGCGCCACGCCGCCCAGCGCAGCGCGTCCGTCCCGTACACGGCGAAGGCGAGCAGCCCGGCCAGCAGGGCGCTCCAGCCGACCGCCTCCGGCCAGCCCGACTCCGAGCCGTACAGCAGGCCGCCGGAGTACCGGCCGGTCCCCGCTCCCCGGCCGCCGTCCGGGTACCAGGTCGCTCCGCCGACGAGGCCGGTCAGCAGGGTCACGGCGGCCACCACCAGGGCGGTGCGCAGCGCCTCGCCGGCCGCCTGCCCCCGGGTCGGCTGCGCACCGGTGCGGGCCTGCCGGAGGCGGACGCCGGAGCGCAGGCCGAGCCAGAGCGCGAACAGCCACAGCACGGTGACCGTCATCGGCACCGCCCGCACCTGGATCTCCGCGGCGGCCCGGCCGAACACCCCGCCGGTGCCGGTGAGGCCCAGCCGGAAGGGGGCTCCGAGCGCGCCCAGGGACATCGCCAGGGCGGTGCCGAAGCGGTCGCCGAAGCCGGGCGGCTCCGCGAAGGCGAACTCGTAGTCGTCCGGGATCGCCGCGAACAGCGCCGCGAGCAGCAGCACCGCGGTCGGCGCGATCACCGCCCTGAGCGCCGGGTACCAGTCCTCGACGGTGAGCCGGCGCAGCACGACGGGCCGCCCGGCGGCCGGGTCGTACGGCGTGCCGGCGCCCCAACGGCCCGCCACGGGCGGGACGGTGGGCGGTGCGGCTGGCGGCGCGGTGGCCGGAGGCGCGGTGGGCGGCGGGGGCGGTACGGCGAACGGCGCGGCGGCGGGAACGGGCGGGGCTCCCGCCGGCGGAGGCGGTACCGGCGGCCGTCCGCACGAGGCGCAGCCGGCCGCCCCGTCCGCCGAAGCCGCGCCGCACGATGCGCAGATGGCCATAGGCCGTGATCCCCCCTGAGACGGCATGTCCCTGGTCCCCCCAGGGAGCCCGTTTATCCCATCGTGCGCGGACGGCTGTCAACCGGCCCGGACGCACCGCCGGGCCCGGCCGACGGAGCCTCAGGAGTCCTGCGCGTCACGCTTCTTCGGCACCTCGGGGACGGCCAGCAGCGGCAGCCGCAGCGCGCCGAAGGCGCCCTCGGGCACCGCCGGGCGCACCGGCGCGACCGGCTCGACCCGCCGGTACGCCTCGCCCGGGGCCGGACGCCGGTCCTCCTCGCCCTTGTTCGGCCACATCGACAGGGCCCGCTCGGCCTGCGCCGTGATGGTCAGCGAGGGGTTCACCCCGAGGTTGGCGGAGACCGCCGAGCCGTCCACCACGCTGATCCCGGGGTGCCCGTAGAGCCGGTGGTACGGGTCGACCACGCCGGTGTCGGCGGAGTCGCCGATCGGGCAGCCGCCGAGGAAGTGGGCGGTCATCGGGATGTCGAAGATCTCGCCGACGGTGCTGCCCGCGAAGCCGTTGATCTCGTCGGCCAGCGCCTGGGCGCCCTGCTCGGCGGCCGGGATCCAGGTCGGGTTGGGCTCGCCGTGGCCCTGGGCGGAGGTCAGCCGGCTCCTGCCGAGCGCGCCCTTCTTCAGCGAGACGGTGATCGAGTTGTCCAGCGACTGCATCACCAGGCCGATGATCGTCCGCTCCGACCAGCGGCGCTGGTTCATCGAGCGGGCGAAGGTCACCGGGTGCCGCACCGAGTTGCCCAGGTAGCGCAGCCAGCGCGGGCCCCTGCCGCCGCCCGTGACCTGCGCGATCGACAGCGCGCCCATCGCGTTGGAGCCCTTGCCGTAGCGGACCGGCTCGATGTGGGTGTTCGCGTCCGGGTGGATCGAGGAGGTGATCGCGACGCCCTTGGTGAAGTCCGCCCGGGTGCCGTACCGCCGGTCGGTGGTCTGCGCGCCCACCAGCGCCTCGGAGTTGGTCCGGGTCAGCTCGCCCAGCCGGCCGGAGATCCGCGGCAGGTGGCCGCCGTCGCGCATCCGGTGCAGCAGCGACTGGGTGCCGTAGGTGCCGGCCGCGACCACCACCCGGGCCGCGGTGATGGTCCGCGCCCCCGCCTTCACCGGGTCGGTGGTCGAGCGGGCGTCGGTCCGGCGGACGTCCACCTTGAAGCCCTGCGTCCCGTCGGCCACGGCGTACTCGCGGATCCGGGCCACCGTGGTGAGCGGGTGGATCTCCGCCCCGAGGCGCTCGGCCAGGTGGAGGTAGTTCTCGGTGAGCATGTTCTTGGCGCCGTGCCGGCAGCCGGTCATGCACTCGCCGCACTCCACGCAGGCCCGTCGGGCGGGGCCGGCCCCGCCGAAGTACGGGTCCGCGATCTCGTCGCCGGGCGCCGCCTTGGCGCAGCCTTCGGCGTCCTTGCCGTCACCGAAGAAGACCCCGACCGGCGCCATGTGGAAGGTGTCGCCGACCCCCATCTGCTCGGCGGCCGCCTTGAGGTGGACGTCGGACGGGGTGACGGTCGGGTTGAGCCGGACGCCGAGCATCCGCTGCGCCTGGTCGTAGAACGGCGCCAGCTCCTCCTGCCAGTCGGTGATGTGCGCCCACTGGCGGTCCTCGAAGAACGGCTTCGGCGGCACGTACAGGGTGTTGGCGTAGTTCAGCGAACCGCCGCCGACCCCGGCGCCGGCCAGGATCAGCACGTTGGCCAGCAGGTGGATCCGCTGGATGCCGTACAGGCCGAGCTTCGGCGCCCACAGGTACTTGGCCAGGTCCCAGGAGTTCCTGGGCAGTTCGTCGCGCTCGAACCGGCGGCCGGCCTCCAGCACGGCGACCCGGTAGCCCTTCTCGGCCAGCCGCAGCGCGGAGACCGAACCACCGAAGCCCGAGCCGATCACGACCACGTCGTAGTCGAACTCCGCCTCATCGCGGGACCCCACCATGTGCCACTGCTCCTTCGGGAACTACGGGACTTCGGGACTACGGGACTTCGGGAACCACGGGAACCACAGGGAAGCCGGACGAACGGGAACGGCCGGACGGAACGGCCTACTTGAACCGCAGCGCCTTCAGCACCCGCAGACCGCCGGTGAACACCGCGGCGAACTGCCGGTCGTCCAGCCCGAACGACGGCGCGAGCGGCATCAGCCGCTGGCTGGCGATGGTCTGCGCCTCGGTGAAGCGCAGCAGTCCCTCGGCGCCGTGCCGCCGGCCGAGCCCGGACTCGCCCATGCCGCCCATCGGCGAGGCGACCGAGCCGTACGCGGCCGCGTAGGCCTCGTTGACGTTGACCGTGCCGGTGCGCAGCCGGGCCGCGACCGCCCGGCCGCGCCGCACGTCCTTCGTCCAGACGCTGGAGTTCAGGCCGTACGGGGTCGAGTTGGCGGCGGTCACCGCCTCCTCCTCGGTGTCGAAGCGGTAGACCGAGACCACCGGGCCGAAGGTCTCCTCGGCGCAGACCGCCATCTCCGGGGTGACGCCGTCCAGGATGGTCGGCTCGTAGAAGAAGGGGCCGAGGTCGGGCCGGGCCCGGCCGCCGGCCACCACGGTGGCACCGGCCTTGACCGCCTCGTCCACGTGCCGGGTGGTGGCGTCCAGCTGCCGGACGGAGACCAGCGAGCCCATGTCGGCGCCGTACGCGAGGCCGCCGCCGAGCCGCAGCGCGCGGGTGCGCGCGGCGAACCTGGCCAGGAACTCGTCCGCCACCGAGCGGTGCACCAGCAGCCGTTCGATCGAGATGCAGAGCTGCCCGGCCGAGGAGAAGCAGGCCCGGACGGCGCCCTCGGCGGCCCGGTCGAGGTCGGCGTCGGCGAGCACCAGCAGGGCGTTCTTGCCGCCGAGTTCGAGCGAGGCGCCGACCAGCCGGGCGGCGGCGCGCTGGGCCACCTCGCGGCCGGTGCGGGTGGAGCCGGTGAACGAGACGTAGTCGGCGTGCTCGACCACGGCCGGGCCGATCACCGGGCCGTCGCCGACCACGATCTGCCACAGGTCGGCCGGCAGCCCGGCCTCGACCAGCAGCTCGCGGGCCCAGAGCGCGGTCAGCGCTGTCTGCGTGTCCGGCTTGTTGACCACGGCGTTGCCGGCCACGAAGGCGGGCAGCGCGTCGCCGATGGAGAGCTCCAGCGGGTAGTTCCACGGCGAGATGTGCCCGACCACGCCCTTGGGCCGGCGGGCCTCGACCGCCTGGGTGAGCACCGGCAGCGCGCCGCCGCGCCGCTTGTCGCGCAGGTAGCCGTGCGCGGCGCGGCCGTAGTGCCGGGCGGCCATGGCGACCGCCAGCACCTCCTCGAAGGCGTGCAGCCGGGCCTTGCCGGTCTCGGCCTGGATCAGGTCGAGCACCTCGTCCTGGCGCTTGAGCAGCAGGTCGTGGAAGCGCAGCAGGACGGCGGCGCGGCGGCGCACCGGCAGCGCGGCCCAGGCCGGCTGGGCGCGGCGGGCCAGCTCGTACGCGACCTCGACGTCGGCCGGGGTGGACTGCGGCAGGCCGGCCAGCCGCTCGCCGGTCAGCGGGGCGACGGTCTCCACCAGGCTGGGTTCGCCGGTCGCGGTGATGCCGCCGGCCAGGCGGGCGACCAGCGACGACGGGACGGCCGCGGCGACGGTGCGGCCGCCGCCGGGGGCGGCGGGGTTACCGGTCGCGGAGCGTTCGGTGGCCACTGCGTCTGCTGTGAGGTCCGACATACGGCGCAGCCTAGGCGCTCGGCGGCCGGTTCGGTACCCGTGGGTAACAAGAATCTGCCGCCGCCGGGCGAATGCGGGCGCCCCGGGTCAGCGGGTCGGCGTGAAGTAGTGGAGCACCGCGCTGAAGCGCTGTTCGGCCTCGTTCCACTCGTTGCCCCGCTCCGGGCTGGACGAGTAGATCGCGTAGCTGGTGCCGTCGTCGTCGATGAACTCGGCCTCGACCGCCCGCCGCCGGCCGCCGCCCTGGGCGGCGTAGCTGAACTCCCAGACGGCCGCCTCGTGGCCGTTCACCGCGACGCTGGTCAATTTGTGCTGCTTGTAGTCCTTCAGCGACTTGGAGACGGTGGTCTCCATCTGCCGCATGTGGTCCAGCGGCTTGACCGACTGCCCGACGGTGACGGCGAACTGCAGGTAGTGCGCCTTGTTGTCGGGGCTGTAGTAGATCTGGTTGTCGGACGTGGCGGTGCGCTGCCAGACCGGGCTGCCCGAGGGCAGCGGGAAGCGGAAGCCGGCCGGGTCGTCGACCCAGTGGTAACCGCTGGGCGCCGCCGGCTCGGGGCTCGCGTCGTTGGTCGGCTCCGGGCTGGCCGTCGGGGTGGGGTCGGCGACCGGGGTCGCGTGGTGCCGGGTGGCCAGGAAGGTCGCCCCGGTGGCCACCACGGCGACGGCCAGCCCGACCGCGGCGATCCGCAGGGCGTTGCGGCGCGCGGCCGGTCCGCGCGCGGGCGCGACGGGGTGCGACACCGGCGTGACCGGCCCGGTGGGCGCCCCCGCGACCGCGACGGACGCCGGCGCGGGCACGGGCACGGGCACGGGCGCGCCCGGAACGTCCGCCACGGTGGCCGGCGGCCGCTGCTGCGGCACGGTCGGCCCGGTCGGCGGCTCCGCGGCCTCGGCCGGGGCCGGGCCGGACGGCTCACCGGTCCGGTCGACCACCGGCACCGACTGGGTCGGCGTCTTCACCGGCGCGACCGGCTTGAAGCCCATGGTGTGCCCGGCCTGCACCTCGGCCAGCAGCCGGGCCGCCTCGTCCGCGGTCGGCCGGTCGGCCGGGTCCTTGGCCATCAGCGCGGCCAGCACCGGCCCCAGCGCGCCGGCCCGGCGCGACTCCGGCAGCGGGTCGGCGACCACGGCGGCCAGGGTGGTGATCGGCGAGTCCCGGCGGAACGGCGACTGGCCCTCCACCGCCGCGTACAGCGTCGCGCCGAGGCCCCACAGGTCGGAGGCCGGGCCGGGACGCTCGCCCTGGGCCCGCTCGGGCGCCAGGTAGTCCGGCGAGCCGACCAGGTCACCCGGCCGGGTCAGCTCGGTCGAGCCCTCGTACTTCGCGATGCCGAAGTCCAGCAGCACCACCCGCCCGGTGCCGCGCTCCAGCAGCACGTTGGCCGGCTTCACGTCCCGGTGCAGCACGCCCAGCTGGTGGCCCCGGTGCAGGGCCGCCAGCACCTGGCTGCCGACCTCGGCGGCGGCGCGCGGCTGCAGGGTGCCGTCCTGGCTGATCACGTCGGCCAGCGAGCGGCCGTCGACCAGCTCCATCACGATCCACGGCCGGCCGTCGTGCTCCAGCACGTCGTGCACGGTGATCACGCCGGGGTGCTTGATCCGGGCGGCCGCGCTGGCCTCCCGCTTCATCCGGGCGTGCAGGATCTGCAGGTCCTCCTCGGGGAGGTGGTTGACGGTCAGCTCCTTGACCGCGACCTCGCGGTCCAGCATCCGGTCCCAGGCGCGCCAGACCGTGCCCATGCCGCCCCGGCCCAACCGGTCACCCAGCTCGTAGCGTCCGGCCAGCAGCCGCTCCGCCTCGGCCGCCTCCGGCCGGTCCTGCACGCCCATCGGCGACCGCTCCCCCTCATCCACCTGCCGTCACCGCGACGGAGGGCCCGGTGCAGACCACTTTTCGAACAGATCCCACGCACACATTAGGCGCAGTGCCCGCACCCCGGTAATCTCCCCCGCCCACCGGACCGGCCGAACCGGCCCCGAGGGCACCGTCAGCCTGCGAACATCAGCCCGCGAACAGCACCACGGCCGCCACCCCGAGCACCAGCAGCAGGAAGACCCCGCCCACCAGCACCGGCCCGAGCAGCGCCGGAGGTATCAACGGCCGCCGGTCCGGCGCCGCCACCGCCTCCCCGGACGGCCCGCCCCGGCCGCGCCGGCGCGGCGTCATCGGCACCAGCGGCCCCTCCGGCCGCAGCGCCAGGGCCCGCGCCGCCCGCTCCTCGTCGGCCGGCTCCGGCGCACCCGCCAGCAGGTCCGCCAGCTCCCGCCGGACCGCGGCCGCGGTCGGCCGCAGCGCCGGATCCGGCTGCAGCAGCCGCTCCACCAGCGGCGCCAGCGGCCCGCACACCGTCGAGGGCTCCCGCCGGCCGTCCCGCACCGCCGTCACCAGCTCCGGCACGTCCCGGTCCGGGAACGGCGAACGGCCGGTCACCAGCCGCTGGACCAGCACGCCCAGCGCCCAGCAGTCACCCGCCGGACCGCCGTCCAGCGGCCAGCGCTCCGCCACCGGGCCGACCAGGGTGGCCCGCACCTCGTACCGGCGGCGCCCGCCGGGCCCGCCCAGCTCCTCGGCCAGCGCCTCCTCGGCCACCCCCGGGAGCAGGCCGCCCAGCATCGCCGCGCCGTCCTCGCAGACCACCACCGAACCCGCGGTCAGATTGCCGTGCGTGAGCCCCGCCTCGTGCAGCGCCCGCAGCGCGCCGGCCAGGTCGGCCGCCAGCTCGGCGGCCCGGTACGGCGGCACCGGCCCGGCCCCGGCCAGCTCGGCCAGCGGAACCCCGGCCGGCTGCTCCTCGACCGTCCACAGCAGCTCGCCGTCGGCGAACACGCCGCTCCCCTGCAGCAGCCTGGGGTGCACCGGAGCCGCGGATCCGGCCGCCGCCACCCGGCGGACCAGCCGCTCCGCCTGCTCGGGCACCGGCTCGTCCGGGTCCTGACCACCGGTCAGCACCGCGGGAAGCTCCAGGCCGTGCAACCGGACGGCCTCACCGGTCCGCTCGTCCACGGCGGAGGCGTGCAGCAGATCCGGACGGTCCGTCAGCCGGTAACGCCCCGCCAGCACCTGCCCCGGGCCCGCTCGCATGCGTGTTCCTCTCGCTCGCGCCCCAGCCTAGTCGGCGCGCCGCATTAGGCTCGGTCCATGGACTGGACCGATCTGATCGATGCGGCCTTCGACGTGGCCGGCAACAGCAGCAGTGACACCCGGGCCACGGCCCTGCGCACCGTCGAGGCGAGCGTCGCACCCGACGAGAAGCCGGTCGCCTCGACGGCCGGACGCCACCCCGACCACTTCCGCAAGGGCGTGCTGGTCCTCACCACCCACCGGCTGCTCTTCCTGAAGGACGGCAAGCCGCCCGTCCCGGTTCCGCTGTCCGCGGTGACCGACGCGACCGTCACCCGGACCCGGATCAACGGCGAGGTGCTGCTGGTGGTCGCCCTCACCGGCTCGCACCGGTTCGAGGACGTGGTCAAGGCCGAGGTGTTCGCCGAGCAGGTCCGGGCGGCCGCCCGGCTGGCCCGCAACGCCGTCCAGCAGGTGCAGGCCGGGCCGGCCGCCGCTCCCGCCGCCCCTGCCGCCTCCGGCGCCGAACTGCTGGACCAGCTGGAGCGGCTGGCCGCCCTGCACGCCTCCGGTGCGCTCACCGCCGACGAGTTCAGCCGCGCCAAGCAGCGCCTGATCGGCTGAGCTCCCGGACGGCGTCGGGCTACGGCGCGGGCTGGAAGGTGCTGAACACGACGTCCCGGATGCCCGCCTGCGCCGCCCAGTCCGCGTCCGGCACGATCCAGTAGATCGAGTAGCCGTACTTGGCCGGGGTGCCGGTGACGAAGCCCCGGTTGAGCGAGTGCATCTTGGGCGTGCCGTTGGTCCACTCCCAGTCCGCCGCGTTGGTCCACTGCCGGTAGGTGATCGCCGACAGGTTCACCCGCTGGTAGTTGCTGACCTGACCGCGGATCGCGGGCTCGGACTCCTGCCAGTCGGCGACGGCGCTCGGGCCGGGCGTGGTGGTCCACTCGATCCGCAGCTGGCTGCCGTTGGCGCTCTTGAAGATGCGGCGGTTGGGGTCCGTTCCGGTGGGCTGCAGCCCGTCGGGCAGCGCCACCGAGAAGCCGGACGGGTCCTTGTACTCGTGGAACCCGGCGGGCACGGCCGGAGCGGCCGGTGCGGCCGGGGTCGTCGCGGCGGGGGCCGGGGTGGCGGCCGGGGTGGCCGGCTGCGCGGGCGGTGTCGGGGCCTGGGCCGCCGCGCTGCTGGGCGCCGCCGCCGGGCCGCCGGTCCCCGGGGTGCCCGTGGCCGGGCCGCCCGCCGGGGTGGCCGGAGCCGCCGGGGCCGTGGCGGTCTGGCTCTCGGTGGCACCGGTGGCTCCGGCGGCGGAGGTGGTGGCCACCACCGGTCCGCTGCTGCCCGCGCCCTTGGGCGAGTGGTCGTCGGAGCTGCCGAGGGCCTGCACCACCGCGATCACCCCGGCGATCAGCACCAGCACCAGCACCGCGGTGACCACGGCCAGCCGCCGGCGGCCGTTGCGCGGGTCCGCGCCGGCCGCCTGGGTCGCGCCGAGCGTCCACTCGCTGGTCACCGGCCGGATCGGATCGGCCGCGGGCGCACCGGCCTCGGCCGGCGGCTGCGCGACGGCCGCCTCCCCGGCGCTCCCGGCACTCCCGGCGGAGCCGCCGGAGCCGGAGCCGTCGGAACCGGCCGTCGCGGCCGTCCCGGCGGTGCCCGCGTTCCCGGCGTCCGCGGCCCGGCTGCCGACCCGGACGGTGCCGAGCAGCCCGCCGACCGACCGCTTCGCCTTCGGCTCGGCCGGGGCCTGCGCCGGCTCGTCCGCCGCCTTCGCCGCGGACTTCCCCGACTCCTTCACCGGCATCGCGTGCTCGGTGGTCGACTCCGCCCGCGCGGTGGCGTCGGCCACCACCCGCTTCAGCATCGACCGGGTCTGCGAGGCGTCCAGCCGCTCGGCCGGGTCCTTCGCCAGCAGCCCCTCGATCACCGGCAGCAGCGGCCCGGCGTTCAGCGGCGGGCTGAGCTCCTCGGTCATCACCGCGGTCAGGGTGGCCAGCGCCGAGCCCCGGTCGTACGGCGGCCGGCACTCGACCATCGCGTACAGCGTGCCGCCCAGCGACCAGAGGTCGGCCGGCGGGCCGGGCTTCTGCCCGCGGGCCCGCTCCGGGGATATGTACGACGGCGCGCCGACCAGCATGCCCGTGGAGGTCACCGAGGCGTCCCCCTCCACGCTGGCGATGCCGAAGTCGGTGAGCACCACCCGGCCGTCCTCGCCGATCAGCACGTTGGACGGCTTCACGTCGCGGTGCAGGATGCCGTGGGCGTGCGCGGCGCTGAGCACGCCCAGCACGTCGAGCGCGATCTCGGCGGCCCGGGCGGGAGCCAGCGGGCCGTCCTCCTTGATCACGTCGGCCAGCGAGCGGGACTCGACCAGCTCCATGACGATCCACGGCCGGTCGTCCTCCTCGACCACGTCGAAGACGGTGACCGCCGAGTTGTGCCGGATCCGGGCCGTCGCCTTGGCCTCGCGCAGCGTCCGGACGATCAGCCGGTGCTTCTCGTCCTCCTCGACGCTGCCGTTCATCCGCAGTTCCTTGACCGCGACGATCCGGCCGAGCATCTCGTCCTCGGCACGCCAGACGGTGCCCATGCCGCCGCGGCCGAGCACCGCCTCCAACCGGTAGCGTCCGGCCAGGAGGCGGCCGGTGGAACCCTGCGCCTGGGTCATTCGGAACGTTCCCCCATATGGTGCTGGCCGGTCGAGGTGACTGCGCGTCGGCCCGACGCCGGGCCAGAACGCCAAGCCTCCATCATCCCCTGTCCCGTGTGTCCTCGACCACCCGGCCCCCGGCCACCCTCACGCCGGTCCTGGCCGGACCCGGCGCTCCGTGCCCGATCTGTGATCGAAAACCCTGTCGGACCGGCCCGGCGCGCTGCTAACGTTCGGCAGCTCACAGTCTTTCCGGGGGGATTCGACGCCCATGACCGCACCCGAACCGGGCGCTGACGGCCAGTCGGGACGGCCACGAACGGCACAGCACTTCTCGCTGGCCCCCGAACCCGAGACGCCCGAGGGCTACATCGCCCCCGGCATGCCCGGCACGCCGGTGGCCGGTTACCACCCCGAGCCCGCCGAACGGCCGCGCCGCCGCCGGACCGCAGCCGCCGTCACGGCCGCCCTCGCCGCCATGCTGGCCGGCGCGCTCGCGTACGGCGCCGCCGCGGCCCGGGTCGAGGGCGCCATCGGCTGGCTCGCCATCGCGCTGGCCGCGGCCGTCGCCTGGCCGCTCGGCCGGCTCGGCGGCCGCAGCCTCCTGCTGCCCCCGCTGGGCGCGCTGCTGGCGGCCGGGGCGCTCCTCCTCGGCCAGCTGCTCGGCCAGACGCTGCGCCTGCACCACCTGGACGGCACCCCGTACGGCGACCTGCTCCGCGACGCCCTGCCGCTCTGGCGCGCCGACCGCCACCCGGTGGACCTCGCCTTCTACGGCATCGCCGTCATCGGCGGCTTCCTGCTCACCCGCCGCACCGCCTCGCCGCAGTAGCACCGAGCCCCCGACGGACCGGGTCCGACGGGGGCGCTGGCGCAGGGTCAGCCGGCTCAGCGGTGGCGGAGCGCCGGGTTGACGGTCACCTCGACCCGCTGGAACTCCTTGAGCTCCGTGTAGCCGGTGGTGGCCATCGCGCGGCGCAGCGCGCCGAACAGGTTCATGGTGCCGTCGGGGGTGTGCGACGGGCCGGTGAGGATCTCCTCGGTGGTGCCGACGGTGCCGAGGTCCACCCGCTTGCCGCGCGGCAGCTCCTCGTGCACGGCCTCCATGCCCCAGTGGAAGCCCTTGCCGGGCGCGTCGGTGGCGCGGGCCAGCGCGGCACCGATCATCACCGCGTCGGCGCCGCAGGCGACGGCCTTCGGGATGTCGCCGCTGTAGCCGACGCCGCCGTCCGCGATCACGTGCACGTAGCGGCCGCCGGACTCGTCCATGTAGTCGCGGCGGGCGGCGGCCACGTCGGCGACGGCGGTGGCCATCGGCACCTGGATGCCGAGCACGTTGCGGGTGGTGTGGGCGGCGCCGCCGCCGAAGCCGACCAGCACGCCGGCTGCACCGGTGCGCATCAGGTGCAGCGCGGCGGTGTAGGTGGCGCAGCCGCCGACGATCACCGGGACGTCCAGCTCGTAGATGAACTGCTTGAGGTTGAGCGGCTCGGCGCCGCTGGAGACGTGCTCGGCCGAGACGGTGGTGCCGCGGATGACGAAGACGTCGACGCCGGCGTCCACGACGGCCTTGGAGAACTCGGCGGTGCGCTGCGGGGAGAGCGCGGCGGCGGTGACCACGCCGGAGTCGCGGACCTCCTGGATCCGCTGCTTGATCAGCTCGGCCTTGATCGGAGCGGAGTAGATCTCCTGCAGCCGGCGGGTGGCGGCGGCCTCGTCGGTGATCGAGGCGATCTCGTCCAGCAGCGGCTGCGGGTCCTCGTAGCGGGTCCAGAGGCCTTCCAGGTTCAGCACGCCCAGGCCGCCGAGGCGGCCGATCGCGATGGCCTGCTGCGGCGAGACCACGCTGTCCATCGGGGCGGCCAGGAACGGCAGCTCGAAGCGGTAGGCGTCGATCTGCCAGGCGATCGAGACCTCCTTCGGGTCACGCGTACGGCGGCTGGGGACGACGGCGATGTCGTCGAAGGCGTACGCCCGGCGGCCGCGCTTGCCTCGCCCGATCTCGATCTCAGTCACTTCGAGCCCTTCTGGTTTGTTGCTCATGCCCGCCGGGTCACCCCGGCCGCCCCCCAGTATCCCGCACCACCCCGTCCGACGCCCCGACGGCCCGGGGTGCGGACACGCACGGAGGCCCGCCACCCCGGGGGGGGTGACGGGCCTCCGCGGAGCGTGCGGTCAGCCGCGGCTGGTGTAGTTCGGAGCCTCGACGGTCATCTGGATGTCGTGCGGGTGGCTCTCCTTCAGACCGGCGGAGGTGATCCGGACGAAGCGGCCCTTGCTCTCCATCTCGGCGATGGTGGCGGCACCGACGTAGCCCATGGTCTGGCGCAGACCGCCGACCAGCTGGAACAGCACGGCCGCCAGCGGGCCGCGGTAGGGCACCTGGCCCTCGATGCCCTCGGCGATCAGCTTCTCGTCGGAGGTGACCTCGCCCTGGAAGTAGCGGTCCTTGGAGAAGGAGCGCGCCTGGCCGCGGGTCTGCATCGCGCCCAGCGAGCCCATGCCGCGGTAGGACTTGAACTGCTTGCCGTTGATGAACAGCAGCTCGCCCGGGGACTCCTCGCAGCCGGCCAGCAGCGAGCCCAGCATCACGGTGTCGGCACCGGCGGCGAGCGCCTTGCCGATGTCGCCGGAGTACTGCAGGCCACCGTCGCCGATGACCGGCACGCCGGCCGCCTGGCAGGCCTGGGCGGCCTCGTAGATCGCGGTGACCTGCGGGACGCCGATGCCGGCGACCACGCGGGTGGTGCAGATGGAGCCGGGGCCGACGCCGACCTTGACGCCGTCCACGCCGGCGTCGATCAGCGCCTGGGCGCCGTCACGGGTGGCGACGTTGCCGCCGACCACGTCGACCCGGACGGCCGACTTGATCTTCGCGATCCAGGCCAGCGCGTTGTGGCTGTGCCCGTGCGAGGTGTCCACGACCAGGAAGTCGACGCCCGCCTCGACCAGGGCCTGGGCCCGGTCGAACGCCTCGGCGCTGGCGCCCACGGCGGCGCCGACCAGCAGACGGCCCTCGGCGTCCTTGGCGGCGTTCGGGTACTTCTCGGCCTTGACGAAGTCCTTGACGGTGATCAGGCCCTTGATCCGGCCCTCGTCGTCGACCAGCGGCAGCTTCTCGATCTTGTGGCGGCGGAGCAGCGCCATGGCGTCCTCGCCGGAGATGCCGACCTTGCCGGTGATCAGCGGCATCGGGGTCATGATCTCGCGGACCTGGCGGCTGCGGTCCGACTCGAAGGCCATGTCGCGGTTGGTGACGATGCCGAGCAGCTTGCCCGCCCCGTCCGCGATCGGCACGCCGCTGATCCGGAACTTGGCGCAGAGCGCGTCGGCCTCGGCCAGGGTGGTCTCCGGGCCGACCGTGATCGGGTCGGTGACCATGCCGGACTCCGAGCGCTTCACCAGGTCGACCTGGTTGGCCTGGTCCTCGACCGACAGGTTGCGGTGCAGCACGCCGACGCCGCCCTGGCGGGCCATCGCGATGGCCATCCGCGACTCGGTGACCTTGTCCATCGCCGCGGAGAGCAGCGGGATGTTGACGCGCACGTTCCGGGAGACCCGCGAGGAGGTGTCGACCTGGTTCGGCAGCACCTCGGAGGCCCCGGGCAGCAGCAGCACGTCGTCGTACGTGAGCCCGAGCATCGCGAACTTCTCGGGTACGCCTGCGGCGTTGACGCCAGTGTTAATGGGCATTTCGGGGGTACCTTCCGTGGCCGGCCTATTCCGCTCGCGCCCTGAGGGTGGGGGCGCTGTCATCGCTCACTCGCTCAGGCCGCCGAAAGCCCGGTGCCGTTGGAGGAACCTCCAGGGGAACCCCGCTCGCACCGCCGAAACTTTGGCAACCCGCCCAGGCGCCGATACCCCATGGTACTGGCACCGCGAATGTGTCCTCGTGTGCCCTTGACAACACCCGGCACCCGTGGCTCATTCCGGCCGGGCAGCGGTCAGGAGGACTCCTCCGCGAGGGCCCGCAGCCGGCTGAGCGCGCGGTGCTGGGCGACCCGCACGGCACCGGGAGACATCCCCAGCACCTCGCCGGTCTCCTCCGCCGACAGCCCGGCGGCCACCCGCAGCAGCACCAGCTCGCGTTGACGGGCCGGCAGGTTGGAGAGCAGCTCCTTGGCCCAGGCGGCGTCGCTGCTGAGCAGCGCCCGCTCCTCCGGGCCGAGCGCCTCGTCCGGCACCTCCGGCATGTCGTCCGGCGGGATCACCGTCGAGCCCGGCCCGCGCATCGCGGCGCGCTGCAGGTCGGCGATCTTGTGGGCGGCGATGCCGTAGACGAAGGCCTCGAACGGCCGACCCTGGTCCCGGTAGCGCGGCAGCGCGCAGAGCACCGCCACGCAGACCTCCTGGGCGACGTCGTCGACGTGGTGCCGGGCGCCGCCGGGCAGCCGGACCAGCCGGCCGCGGCAGTAGCGCAGGGCCAGCGGGTGGACGTAGGCGAGCAGCGCGTCGATCGCCGGGCCCTCGCCGCGCACGGCGGCCGCGACCAGCTCGCCGACCAGCGGGGAGCCGCCGGTGCCCAGCACCGGTGCCCGGTCGGGGCCGATCCCGCCGCCGGCCGCCCGTCGGGCGGCCGCGTCCGCACCGGCTGCGTGGTCGCCGTGGTCCGGCCCGCCGTCGCCGGGATCCGCGTACGACGGATCGTGACCCGGGCCGGAGGGCTCGGCCTCCACCGGGTCCGCCTCGCCGGCAGTACCGGCCACGTCGTCGCGCATCGGTCCATGGTGCCTGGTCGAGCGGGAAAACGCGGCACCGCGTCCGGAGTTGTGCACCGGAACGTTATGCGGTGCGGCGCCGCGCGCCGCGCCGGCGCGCACCACCGGCCCCTCCTGCACCGTGCCGCCTCCCGCCCCGCCGCTGTCGGTGGTGGTCCCGTCCGTCGCGCCGTCCGCCGAGTGTCCTGCGGCTGCGTGGTTCGCCGCAGTGCCTGTCCGCTGGTCCCCGAGGTGCTCCACCACTCCATGGTGCAACCTCGGGACCGTAACGTCACACGCCCCGACGGGAGGAATCGCGAGCAGCCCGCCGCGGCCGGCGGAGCCGCCGGCGGTCAGCGGACCAGGCCCCACCGGAAGCCCAGGGCCACCGCGTGCGCGCGGTCCGAGGCGCCGAGCTTCTTGAACAGCCGCCGGGCGTGGGTCTTGACGGTGTCCTCGGAGAGGAACAGCTCGCGGCCGATCTCGGCGTTGCTGCGGCCGTGGCTCATGCCCTCCAGCACCTGGATCTCACGCGCCGTCAGCGTCGGCGCGGCCCCCATGTCGGGGCTGCGCAGCCGGCGCGGGGCGAGCCGCCAGGTCGGGTCGGCGAGGGCCTGGGTGACGGTGGCCCGGAGCTCGGCGCGCGAGGCGTCCTTGTGCAGGTACCCGCGGGCGCCGGCGGCCACCGCGAGGGCGACGCCGTCGAGGTCCTCGGCGACGGTGAGCATGATGATCCGCGCGCCCGGGTCGGCGGACAGCAACCGCCGGACGGTCTCGACCCCGCCGAGGCCGGGCATCCGGACGTCCATCAGAACGAGATCGGAGCGGTCGGCCACCCAGCGGCGGAGGACCTCCTCCCCGTTCGTCGCGGTGGTGACCCGGTCGACGCCGGGTACGGTCGCGACCGCGCGGCGAAGCGCCTCGCGGGCGAGCGGGGAATCGTCGCAAACGAGAACGGAAGTCATGACCGTCGTCCTCCGCAGCTGATCCGCGTCACGTTGAGCCTCCTGGCTGGTACGAATCTCTCCGACACGGCCGATTGGCGACGGACCCGGTGCCGATCGCCTGAACTTCCCCGCGATCGTTCCCGACGTCCGGCGCCCGCTAACCGCCTCCGCACTTCCAACGACCGTCACTCGAATGAGTTACGGCCTTCAGGGCCATCTCCACCACTGTACGTGGCCGACCCGTTACCGATCAGCCGCATCGCGGTGCACACGCCGCACTTTTGTGCAGCTCGCGCGCGGTCGGCGTACGACCCGCACACCGGTCCGGAGCGCCGCGCGCCCGTCGGCCACCCGATTGCCACGTCTGCGCCCGCCGGAGTCCATGCCCACTTTGCCCGTTTTTATAGCTTTCGTATGGTCATTGACTGTTGTGCCACTCTGTGGGTGACTTGTCCATGGAGTTGCCTTAAGTCATATTTCCAGGTGTCCACACCAGCGCATCGAAGCCCCGCCGTGCCGCCCAGTCCGCTGGCGGCCGGCCGCCGGCCGACGAGCCTCTGAAGGGAATGAGCCATGGCAGATTTCTCCCGCCTCCCCGGCCCCAACGCCGACCTCTGGGACTGGCAGCTCTCCGCGGCCTGCCGCGGCGTGGACAGCTCGCTCTTCTTCCACCCCGAGGGCGAGCGCGGGGCCGCGCGAAGTTCGCGCGAGGCCAGCGCCAAGGAGGTCTGCATGCGATGCCCGGTACGCACCGAGTGCGCCGCGCACGCGCTGGCGGTCCGGGAGCCTTACGGCGTCTGGGGCGGCCTGACCGAGGACGAGCGCGAGGAGATGATGGGCCGCTCGCGCAACCGCCTGGTGGAGGTTCCGCTGACCGCGCCGACGGGGCTGCAGCGCTAACAATCCACCCGGGCCACGCCGTGGAGAAACGTTTCTTCGCGGCGCTTCAGGGCGCCCGCCCGGGTGAACCGGGGTCAGCGCCCGGCGGCCGCACCCGCCAGCCGCTCCAGCATCAGCGACACGGCCGGCACCTCGGCCAGGTCCGGCAGGGTCAGGGCGACCACCTGCCGCACCGCCGGCACCCCCGACGCGGTCCGCAACGGCACCGCCGACACGCCGTCAGGGCGCACCGACTCCAGCGCCAGACCCGGCAGCACCGCCACCCCGAGCCCGGCCGCCACCAGGCCGACCACCGCCGGGTAGTCGTCGGTCGCGAAGTCGATCCGGGGCTCGAAGCCCGCCCCCGCGCACAGCTCCACCAGGTGGCCCCGGCACTGCGGGCAGCCGGCGATCCACTGCTCCCCGGCCAGCTCGGCCAGCTCCACCGGGCTGCCCCCGCCGTTCCCGCCGTCCCCGCCGGCCCGCCCGGCCAGCGGGTGCGCGGCGGGCAGCAGGCCCACCAGCGGGTCGTCCAGCAGCGGGGTGACCACCAGGTCGGACCAGTCGGCGCCGGCGCTGAGCTGCTGCGCCTCCAGGTTCGCCTCGGCCCGCGCCTCGCGCGGGGTGCCGTGGGCGGGCGAGGGCGCCGCCGGCGCGCCGCCGGGGGCCTGCGGGTAGCGGAAGGCCAGCGCGACCTCGCACTCGCCGCCGCGCAGCATCGCCAGCGACTCCGGCGGCTCCGCCTCGACCAGCGACACGCGCACCCCCGGATGGCTGTCCCGCAGCCGGGCGACGGCGGGCGGCACCAGGGTGGAACTGGCGGTGGGGAAGGAGACCAGCCGCACCCGCCCGGCCCGCAGCCCGGCGATCGCCGCCACCTCCTCCTCGGCGGCCGAGAGGCCGGCCAGGATGCCGGTGGCGTGCTTGAGCAGGACCCGACCGGCCTCGCTCAGCTGCATGCCGCGCCCCGAGCGGACCACCAGCGGGGTGTCCACGGACTTCTCCAGGGCCTTCATCTGCTGGCTGATGGCGGGCTGCGTGCAGCCCAGCTCGCGGGCGGCCGCGGAGAAGGAGCCGGTGCGGGCGACGGCACGCAGGACGCGCAGATGGCGGGCCTCGATCATGCCTCAGTTATAAGGCAAGCTTTGCCGTCCGCAAAATTCTGCTGATAACTGGACTCCCACCAGCAGCGTACGCCGAACTGCCGCGGAACACCGGAAGGCCCGGCCCGCACCCCGTGGGGTGCGGGCCGGGCCTCCGGCTGCCGGGCGGGCCGGCGGACGCAAGGGGCGTCAGTGCGAGTGGCCGTGACCGCCGTGCGAGTGACCGTTGTCGGCCTCCTCCTCCTTCTTCTCCACCACGAGGGTCTCGGTGGTGAGCAGCAGGGAGGCGATCGAGGCGGCGTTCTCCAGCGCGGAGCGGGTCACCTTGACCGGGTCGATGACGCCGGCCTTGACCAGGTCGCCGTACTCGCCGGTGGCGGCGTTGTAGCCCTGGCCGGCCTCCAGCTCGGAGACCTTGGAGGTGATGACGTAGCCCTCCAGGCCGGCGTTCTGGGCGATCCAGCGCAGCGGCTCGTGCAGCGCCTTGCGGACGACCGCGACACCGGTCGCCTCGTCGCCCGACAGGCCCAGGCCGCCGTCCAGCACCTTGGCGGCGTGGACCAGGGAGGCGCCACCACCGGCGACGATGCCCTCCTCGACCGCGGCGCGGGTCGCCGAGATGGCGTCCTCCAGGCGGTGCTTGCGCTCCTTCAGCTCCACCTCGGTGGCGGCGCCGACCTTGATGACGCAGACGCCGCCGGCCAGCTTGGCCAGGCGCTCCTGCAGCTTCTCGCGGTCCCAGTCGGAGTCGGTGTTGGCGATCTCGCCCTTGATCTGGGCCACGCGGCCGGCCACGGCCTCGGTGTCGCCCGCACCCTCGACGATGGTGGTCTCGTCCTTGGTGATGGTCACGCGGCGGGCGGTGCCCAGCACGTCCAGACCGGCCTGGTCGAGCTTGAGGCCGACCTCCTCGGAGATGACCGTGCCGCCGGTCAGGGTGGCCAGGTCGCCCAGGATCGCCTTGCGGCGGTCACCGAAGCCCGGGGCCTTGACCGCGACCGCGTTGAAGGTGCCGCGGATCTTGTTCACCACGAGGGTGGACAGCGCCTCGCCGTCGACGTCCTCGGCGATGATCAGCAGCGGCTTGGTGGCGCCGCCCTGCAGGATCTTCTCCAGCAGCGGCAGGAGCTCCTGGATGGAGGAGATCTTGCCCTGGTTGATCAGGATGTACGGGTCCTCCAGGACCGCCTCCTGCCGCTCCGCGTCGGTGACGAAGTACGGCGACAGGTAGCCCTTGTCGAACTGCATGCCCTCGGTGAAGTCCAGCTCCACGCCGAAGGTGTTGGACTCCTCGACGGTGATGACACCGTCCTTGCCGACCTTGTCGATCGCCTCGGCGATCAGCTCGCCGACCTGGGTGTCCTGCGCGGAGAGGGACGCGACGGCGGCGACGTCGTCCTTGCCCTCGATCTCGCGGGCGACGGACAGCAGGTGCTCGGAGACGGCGGCGACGGCCTTGTCGATGCCCTTCTTCAGGGCGGCCGGGCCGGCACCGGCGGCGACGTTGCGCAGACCCTCGTTGACCAGGGCCTGGGCCAGCACGGTGGCGGTGGTGGTGCCGTCACCCGCGACGTCGTTGGTCTTGGTGGCGACCTCCTTGACGAGCTGCGCGCCAAGGTTCTCGTACGGGTCGTCCAGCTCGACCTCACGGGCGATGGTGACACCGTCGTTGGTGATGGTCGGGGCGCCGAACTTCTTGTCGATGACGACGTTGCGGCCCTTGGGGCCGATGGTCACCTTGACGGTGTCGGCCAGCTTGTTGACACCGCGCTCCAGCGAGCGGCGGGCGTCCTCGTCGAACTGCAGGATCTTCGCCATGTTCCCTATTCCCTCGGGGCTGCGGCCGTCAGGATGGCCGCTCGACTACGTGAACCAACAACCACGCCCCGGGCCCCTGTCACTTGGGACACGGATCCGGGGCGGGCTGGAACGTCTTACTTCTCGATGATCGCGAGGACGTCGCGGGCCGAGAGGACGAGGTACTCCTCGCCCTGGTACTTCACCTCGGTGCCGCCGTACTTCGAGTACAGGACGATGTCACCGACGGCGACGTCGAGCGGCAGACGCTGGCCGTCCTCGAAGCGGCCCGGGCCGACGGCCAGGACGACGCCCTCCTGGGGCTTCTCCTTGGCGGTGTCCGGGATAACCAGGCCGGAGGCCGTGGTGGTCTCGGCGTCGAGCGGCTGGACCACGATGCGGTCCTCGAGCGGCTTGATGGCAACCTTGCTGCTGGTGGTCACGTCCGAGCTCCCCTTCGGAGATTACGGGGTTTTCTAACGGGTAGGTGGCGAACCTGCGGGCCTGCCGTCGCGGGGGTCAGACACGCGTCATCGCGTTAGCACTCACCATGGGGAGAGTGCCAAGGACGACCATAGGCCGCGGTTAGCACTCAGTCAACCAGAGTGCCAACGACGCGCCCGCCGTTTCCGGGGGGCGGGGCGTGCACGGGATGAGTAGCCGTACTCATGTGCGGTCCGAGAGCGCGCCGCAGACTCGTTCCATGACCCACACTCCGGTGCGCATCGGCCCGTCCCGGCCGAAGGACGCCCTGCTCGCGCTGCTGCTCCTGCCGGTGCTGGGAGCCCTCCCGCTCGCCGCCTTCTGGGCCGCCGGGGCCGCCGCCGAGGCCGCGGGCGGCAGCACGGACCAGATCCTGTGGGCCGGCGGGCTGTCCGCCCTCGTGATCGGCTACGGGGTGCCCGTCGCCGTCGTCGTCCGCGGCTGGCGGGCCGGGTACGAGTACCTGGCGGTCGCCGCCGGGGTGGCGCCCTTCGTGCTGCCGGTCTGGGGCTGCGCGGGCCTCCCCGGGCTGTGAGCGGCGAGAATGACCCCGTGGACACCGAGAACCTGCAGCCCCTGCTGACCCCCCGGGGGCAGTCCCTGCTCGCCGAACTGCGCGAGTTCGCGCCCGAGGACGAGCTGGCGCTGGCCACCCGGCTGCGGCGGGAGCACCCCGCGGAGCTGGTGTCGGCGGCGTTCGGGCAGGCGCGGCTGCGGCAGCGGGCGCGGGCCAAGTTCGGCGCGGACGCCGACCTCATGTACTTCACGCCCAACGGGGTCGAGCAGTCCACCCGCCGCAGCGTCGCCGAGTGGCGCGCCCGGCGCTTCGCGGACCTGGGCGTGAAGCGGCTGGCCGACCTCTGCTGCGGGATCGGCGGGGACGTGCTGGCGCTGGCCCGGGCCGGCATCGAGGTGCTGGCCGTCGACAGGGACCCGGCCGCCTGCGCGGCCACCGCCGCCAACGCCGCCGCGCTGGGCCTGGCCGAGCTGGTCGAGGTGCGCTGCGCGGACGTCGCCGAGGTGGACGTCACCGGCTTCGACGCGGTCTTCACCGACCCGGCCCGCCGGACCTCGCGCGGCCGGGTGTTCGACCCCGAGGCGTACGCCCCGCCGCTCTCCTGGGCGATCGAGACCGGGCGGCGCACTCCCGTCGGCGCGCTGAAGGTCGCCCCGGGCATCCCGCACGAGGCGGTCCCGGCGGACGCCGAGGCCGAGTGGGTCTCCGACCACGGCGACGTCAAGGAGGCGGTGCTCTGGTTCGGCGCCCGCGCCGACCGCCCGCACCGGGCCACCCTGCTCCCCGCGCAGGCCAGCCTCACCGGCGGCGACCTGCCCGACCCTCCGGCCGGCCCGGTCGGCCGCTACCTGTACGAGCCGGACGGCGCGGTGATCCGGGCCCACCTGGTCGCCGAGGTCGCCGGGCAGGTGAACGGCCGGCTGATCGACCCGAAGATCGCCTACCTGACCTCGGACGAGCTGGTCGCGACCCCGTACGCGCACGCCTTCGAGCTCACCGACGTGCTGCCGTTCCACATCAAGAAGCTGAAGGCGCTGCTGCGCGAGCGCGGCGTCGGCACGGTGGTGATCAAGAAGCGCGGGATGGCGATCACCCCGGAGGAGCTGCGCCGCCAGCTGAAGCCGAGCGGCCCGAACACCGTCACGGTGATCCTCAGCCGCACCGACCACGGGCCGCTGATGATGCTCGGGCAGCCCGTACAGGCCTCCTAGGACGGGCCGCCCGGGCCCGGGGACGCGCCGTCAGGACGCGGGCGCCTGGATGTAGTCCTCCAGTCGGGCCACCGCGAAGCCCTGCTCCTGGATCCGGGCCAGCAGGTCGCCGAACATCTGGGTCATCGTCGCGCCCTTGAGCTCCTTCGGGCCGCGGAAGTGGGCGAGGATGATGTCACCGGGCTTCAGCTTCTTGTCCGCCGCCTGGTACTGCATGTCGTGGATCTGCATCGACTCGCGCCAGAGCACGATCGCGCGCGGCCCGCACTGCTGCACCGAGCCGTTCAGGGCCGGGGTGTTGGCGCCGTCCCCGAACGGCGGGCGGAACAGCAGCGGCGCGGCGCCGTACTGCTGGGTGAGCGCCGACTGGGCGTCACAGATCTCGGACTTCTGCTTCTCCGGCGCGATCTTGCTCATCACCGGGTGGTCCACGGTGTGGTTCTGGACGTGGTTGCCGAGCGCCTGGAGCGGCTTGAAGTAGCCGTAGTTGTCCTTGACGATGTCCCGGGTCAGGAACATCGAGACCGGCACCTTGAGGTCGGTCAGCATCTCGACGAACTTCGGGTCCTTCTCGGCGCCGTCGTCGATGGTGATGAAGACGACCTTGTCGGCGGTCTTCACGTCGCTGAACACCGGTACCGGACCGGTCCGTTCGAGCTTGACCGGCTTGTCGGCCGGGGCAGCGGGGGCGGCCGGCAGCGGCTTGAGGTTCCACTTCGCCCAGGCCGCCGCGTCCCCCGCGGCGGGCGCGGCACCGGGCGTGGTGGCCGGGGCCCGGCCGGTCGGGGACGCCGCGGCTCCGGAGGGCTGGACCGCGGCCGGGGGCGTGCTGCCGGCCGAGATAGGAAGAGCGTCTTGTT
>NZ_JBEYVJ010000065.1:0-31893 GCF_040643935.1 Kitasatospora sp. NPDC047058
CCGCCGCGGCCGCGGCGGCCGCGGCGGTGCGCGCCGCCGGCGCCGTCCTCCCCGGCGGCACCCAGCCGCTCCTCGGCGCCGCCGACTTCCGGCTCCTGCACGGCCCGGACGGCCGCAGTCACCACACCCGGACCCGCCTGGGCTGCTGCCTCTACTACGCGATCCGCCCCGACGGCGCCTGCCTCACCTGCCCCCGGACCCCGGACGACGAGCGGTTGCGGCGCCTCTGACCGGTCCGGCCTGACGTCCTGTCGGACCTGCGTACAGGAGCGGAACCTGACGCTGCGAAGGCCGCGGCGAAGGCCCGCCAGTACGCTCGTCGCGTGATCGACACCACCACGCGGATCCGCGTCGCCCGTCCCTCCCGGGACCTCGCCGCCGCCGAGCGCTTCTACGTCGACGGCCTCGGCCTCTCCGTGCTCTGGCGCAGCACCGAGCGCGTCCCCGGCGAGCACGACCTGCTGATGGTCGGCCTGCCCGGCGGAACCTGGCACTTCGAGCTCACCCACGACCCCGAGCGCCCCCTCGAACCGACCCCGACCGTCGACGACCTCTTCGTCCTCTACCTCGGCGCTCCGGTGGACGAGTCCGTGCTCGCCCGCCTGGAGGCCGCCGGCGGCACCCGCGTCCCCGCGCACAACCCCTACTGGGACGAGTACGGCGTCACCGTCGCCGACCCGGACGGCTACCGCCTGGTGCTCTGCACCCGCACCTGGACCGTCTGACCCGGGCCTGACCGGACCTCGCCCGGGAAGGCGGGACGCGCTGTCGGCCGCGCGTGGCACACTCCCGCACATGTCTCTCGCCGACCTCACCCTCGACCGGTGGCGCGCCCACGACCTGCCCGCCGCCCGCCGCTTCGCCGCCTCCGCGGCGGACGCCGTGGGCGGCCGGGTGGCCGCCGTCGAGACCGCCGACCACCTCGGCACGCCGCTCCACCGTGTCCGGATCGACCGGGACGGGCAGGAGTTCGCCCTGATCCCGGGCGGGCGGGTGTCGGTCGGCTTCGACCCGGACGCCTGGCGCCCCACGCCCGCCCAGGCCGCCGACTACGCGGAGAGCGTGTCGCAGGGCTTCGGCGACGGCCCCGACCTGCGCGCCCACCTCGCACGGCTGCTCAGCCCGCGCCGCACCGTCACCCTGCCCACCGTGCTGATGGCCGTGGCGGACCAGGACCTGACCGAGTCGCCCGCCGACGTGCCCGCCCTCCTCGCCGCCCGGGGCCTGCGCCTGCCGTCCGCCGACGAGTGGGAACACGCCTGCGGTGCCGGCGCGGCCACCCTGTTCCGCTGGGGCGACGACTGCCCGCTCGACGGCACCCCGTACGTGTCCCCCGACGGCCCCCAGCGGCAGCCGAACGCCTTCGGCCTGCGGATCGCCTACGACACCTACCGCAGCGAGCTGAGCACCGACCCGGCGGCCGTGCACGGCGGCGACGGCGGCGAGGCGGAGTGCGGCGGCTACGGCTGCCTGCTGGGCTGGCTGCCGCTGGCCACCGCCAACCGCAACCCGTCCATGGCCGAGTTCCTCCTCGGCCCCGAGGGCGGTGATCTCGCCGACGGCCTGTCCGCCCGTCCGGTGCTGGAACTGCCGTGATCCTCCGCGTCGCCGGTGCTCCGGGAACCGTGGGGGAACCGGACCCGGACCCCGAGCCGTCCCCGGAACCGGAGCCGGCCCCCACGCCCGAGCCGGCGCGGTGCGGCGGTGCTCCGCGGCCCCGTCAGCCGCCGATCCGCCGCCCGTAGGCGAGCAGCAGCAGCTCCTGGGCCGGCCGCGCCACCGTGCGGCCGCTCCCGTAGGACCAGTCCAGGTCGGTGGCCCGCAGTTCGGTCCCGTCCAGCCGGGCGCCGAAGAAGCGCAGGCTGCTCGGGGTGACGGCGTCCAGGAGCAGGCGCAGCCGGTCGGCGGGCACCCGGCGGCCGAGGCCGAGCGGGACGGTGATGTCCAGGCCGTGGACGACGTCGTGCCCGAGCGCGGAGGTGAACCCGCCGACCGGCGGGGTCCACGGGTGATCGGCGTTCTCCCGCAGGGCGGCGGCGAGTTCGCGCGGACCGAGCGCGGCGGCGTCGCGCCGGGCGACCCGGTCGGTCATCCGGTGCAGGCTGCCGCCGGCCCGGGCGAGTTCGAGCAGGGTGCGCGGGAGCGGGTGGCGGAACCCGGTGCTCATGTGTGCGGCCACCTCGCGCACGCGCCAGCCCGCGCAGAGCGAAGGCGCGTCCCACTGCTCGGGAGTGAGGCTGTCGAGGACGTCGGCCAGCTCGCGGCGCTCGGCGGCGATGGCGGCCCGGACGGTCGGTTCGGTGCTGCTTCCCATGATCACCAGCGTGCCCGGGGCCGGCCGCAGAAGTCCAAGAGCCGGTTGTTCTGCTCACTAGAATCCCCGGTTATGGAGCTCCGTCAGCTGCAGTACCTGGCCGCCGTGGCCGAGGAGGGCAACTTCACCCGGGCGGCGGCCCGCCTGCACCTCGCCCAGCCCGGCGTGAGCGCCCAGATCCGTCAGCTGGAGCGGGAGTTGGGCCACCGGCTGCTCGACCGCTCGGGCCGCACGGTGACCACGACCGAGGTCGGCGAGGCCGTCCTCCCGTACGTCAGGGCCGCGCTGGCCGCGGTGGCGGGCATCCGGCAGACCGCGGACGAGTACGCCGGACTGGTCCGCGGGCAGGTCGCGATCGGCCTGGTCACCGGCGCCGCCACCGAGGAGTTCGCGGTCGCCGAGCTGCTCGCCGGCTTCCACCGTGACCACCCCGGCGTGGAGATCTCGCTGACCGAGTCGGCCTCCGACCGGATGCTCGCGGCCCTGCGCCGGGGCGAGTTGGACCTCGCGATCGTCGGGCTCCTGGAGGAGCAGCCCCCGCCCGGGACCGGACTGCAGGTGGTCGTGGACACCCCGCTGGTCGCCGCGGCCGCCGCCGGCGACCCCTTGATGGCCGACGACACGCCCCTCCCGGTCGCCGCACTCGCCGACCGCCCGCTGATCAGCCTCCCGCGCGGCACCGGCCTGCGCGCCGTCCTGGAGCGCGCCTGTGCCCGGGCCGGCATCGAGCCGCGGATCGCCTTCGAGGCCTCGTCCCCGCCCCTGCTCGCACAACTCGCGGCGAAGGGGCTGGGGTTGGCCGTTCTCCCGGACCTCCCCGCCGAGCGCGGCACCGCCGCCGGCCTGCGCACCAGGAGGTTCGCCGACCCCGCGCTGCGCGGCCGCATCGCGATCGCCTGGCCGGCGGACGGCCCCGCCACCCCGGCGGCCAGGGAGCTGCTGGCCAGGCTGCGCCGGGCGTTCCCGGCCGTCGCACCGCCCGGCTGACCGTACGCCGGGCGCCGTCGGGCGGCAGGTCAGCGCAGCGGCTTGGCCATCACCTGCTCCCCGATGGCACCGTCGGGGAGGAGGTCGCCCGGCTCGTCCGTCGGGCCTCGTGAGCCGCGCACGCCACGGCTGCTCGCCGCCGTGCGCCCAGTCGCAGAGTCGCGCCTTGAAGGCGTGCGGCGCCTCGGTGAGCGCGGCGAGCCGGGCCTCGCGCCAGAGCGGCCAGTCCTGCGGCGTGAGCGGACGGAGGGTCACCATGCGGACCGGTGTGGGCCGTCGCCCGCCGTCCCGGCAGCCCGCCCTTGACATTCTTGCAGTGCAAGACAAAGCTGGGGTCCACCAGAGTTCTTGCACCGCAAGAGAATCGCAGGGGGAAGGATCCCGTCATGACCGTCGAGCAGAACAAGCAGCTGGTGACCGACTTCTTCGTCGCCCTCAACGAGGCCCGCATCGCCGATCTGCGCGACTTCCTCGCCGACGACGTGGTCGACCACAACAAGATCATTCACGGCGAGCCGGACGAGCCGGGCGCCGCGTTCGCGGCCATCGCGATGCAGCTCGAGGCGCTCGCGCCCTACCACGCCCGGGTCGACGGCCTGATCGCCGAGGGGGACCAGGTCGTCGCCCGGGTCACCCAGAGCGGCGTCAGCTCCGGCAGCCACCCCCGGATGCCGGTGCCGACAGGCCGGGCCTTCGAGAACGAGGCGATCTTCGTCTTCACGGTGACCGGCGGCCGGATCAGCGAGTTCCGCGGCGTCTCGGACCGGCTGGGCCTGTTCCTCCAGCTCGGCTGGGACTGGCCGACCATCGACTGAGACCGCCGGCCCAACGGCCCACGGCCGGCCTGCCGCCCCGCCGCCCGGGGCCTTCAGCCGGGCGGGGTGTCGTCGGTAGGGTGACGGTTCGCCGACCGTCGAATCGTGGGGGGATGACCATGGCCGAGCAGGAGCCCGAGCTCGACATGACCAGGAGCCAGGTCTTCGGTGAGGTGGCCGAGTTGTACGACGCCGCCCGCCCGGGCTACGCGGACGCACTGGCCGGGGACGTGCTGGCGTACGCGGCCCTGGACGGCCGGACGGCGGTGGAGATCGGCGCCGGCACCGGAAAGGCCACCCGGTCGTTCGCCGCGCTCGGCACACCGCTGCTGTGCATCGAGCCCGACCTGCGGATGGCGGAGGTGCTGCGGCGCAACACCGCCGGCTTCCCGCAGGTCCGCGTCCGGGCCGGCCGTTTCGAGGACTGGCAGCCGGACGGCCGTCGCTTCGGGCTGGTCTACGCCGCGACGTCCTGGCACTGGGTGGACCCGGAACGGCGGTGGGACCTGGTGCACGACGCGCTCGCGCCCGGCGGGGCGGTCGCCCTGTTCTGGAACCCGCACGGCACCCTCGACCCGCGGCTGCAGGCCGCCCTGGTCGAGGTCGACCGCCGGTACGGGCTGGACCGGACCCCGCACGGCGTCTCGGCCTCCGACTACGGCGAGACGCCCGGCGACTGGGCGGGCGTGCGCGAATGGCCCGAGGAGGAGTGCCGCCGGGACGGCCGCTTCACCGACCTCCGGGCCGTCCGGTACCGGCAGGAGCAGTACTACGACACCGAGCGCTACCTGGGACTCCTCGCCTCGGTCTCGGGCTACCGCGTCCTTCCGGCGGAGCGGCGCGAGCGGATCCTCGCCGAGACGGCCGAGGTCCTGGACGCGCACGGCGGCGGGATCGCCATGGACCACCTCACGGACCTCTTCCTCGCCCGGGTGCGGCCCGCCCGGTGACGGCCTTCCCGGGCGCCGGCCTGCCCGGTGACGGCGTGACGCAGGCGGTGCCCGGGGTGAGGACGGCGGCCGCCGTGACGTCGGCGGCCCACCGGCGGACCGGTCGTCAGGCGGTGTCCGCCGCCCACTCCTCGCGGAGCATGCCGAACAGCACCCGGTCGTAGCGCTCCCCGCCGACGAGGACGGCCGAGCGGCGCCGGCCCTCCTCCCGGAAGCCGAGCCGGGTGAAGCTCCGGACGGCGCGCTCGTTGCCGCTCCAGGTGTCCAGCTCCAGCCGCCGCAGGCCGTACGCGCCGAAGAGGTGGTCGACGACCAGCTGCACGGCCTCCGAGCCGTGGCCCCGGCCCCAGAACTCCTTCTCGCCGATGGTGATCCCGATCGTGGCGACGCCGGCGTACGGGTCGAGGTCCCGGTACTCGGCCATGCCGATGGCCCGGCCGGTCCCCGCCTCCTCGACGGTGAACACGGCCGCCTCGCGGGGGACCAGCTTCAGCATCGTGTCGAATGCCAGCCCCACCGCTTCGGCGGTCACCGGGCCGAAGCACGGATCCCCGGCGGCGGCGAGGCGCACCGTCTCGGCGTCGTTGCGCCACCGGAGATGGTGCTCCGCGTCCTCCGCGCGCAGGGCGCGCAGCTTCACCTTCGTTCCTTCGATCATGATCACATCGTAGGACGGTGCGTCAATCCGATGGCCCCGATGGCTGATGACCGGCGGCGGAGGACCGGCGGCGGAGGACCGGCAGTCGGCAGTCGGCAGCCGCCGGCCGTCAGTCGACGCCGAGCGCTCGCAGGTCACGCCGCAGCGCGAGCAGCGCGGAGACCTCCGCCAGCCAGCGCGCGAACAGGTGCTCGCGCCCCAGGTCGGCGCCGCTCGCCGCGGCGGCCTCCAGCCAGCTGCGGACCAGCGCGCGGCCGGGCCTGCTGATGACCGGCTCGGGCAGCGCCAGGGCGGCCGCGAAGCCGCCCGCCCGGACGTGCTGGGCGAGGAAGCCCAGCGGGTACGGGCCGACGTCCGCCGCCTCCGCCCGGTGCGCGGCGGCGATGGCGGCTTCGGTGAACAGGGCCTGGCGCGGGCCACCGGGGAGCAGCAGGCCGCGGGTGATGGCGGCGGGCACGTCGAGGTCCGCCAGTTCGGCATCCGGCCGGACGGTGGTCATTTCGGCAGCTCCAGGGCGGTCGACTTGTTCAGGGGGTGATCACCGGGGGTCAGTCCGCCGAGTTGGCTGTTGACGAACTGCTCCTCGGTCACCCAGGAGGTGAAGCCCCAGGGGTTGTACACCTGCAGCTTGTCACCGTCCCGCCCGATGATCATCATCTGGTGGCCGGAGTCCTCGTTGCGGACGGTGATCGGCACCGGCAGGCCCTCGTCCACGGACTTCTCGATCCGGGCCAGCGCCGCCCGCCGGTCCGCGTCGCTCTCCAGCTTCACGTGCTCGTAGTCGGCGCCGGTGGCCTTGCCGAGGTCCTTGTCGGCCAGGTAGGTCTGGGCCGTGGGCCCGAGGCCCTTGTCCTCCTTGGGGTAGGTCTTCCGGCCGTCGGCCTTCTGGCCCGCGATGTACTCGTCGACGTAGGTCTTCTGCAGCCGCTGCTCGAAGTTCTGCGCGGAGTCGGCCCCGGGAGCGTCGGGCGTGCCGCCGGTGGTGAGCTGGTACATCAGCAGCGGGTCCAGCTTGGCCTGGGCGATCACGGTGGACGCGGCCACGCAGTCGCTGACGTTGCGCTGCGAGTAGACGGAGTAGCCGTCGATGTTGACCTTCTGCCCCTGGTAGGTGAGGTCGATGTTGTCCGAGGACTCCCGGTTGATGTCACCGGTGCTGGTCGCGGGCACCAGGTGCTGGGCGAGCCAGGCCGGGTCGTCGCCGTGCGGGTGGATGCCCTCGTCGAACTTCTGGATGTCGGCCACCGAGTGCCCGGCCGCCAGGGCCTTCCAGAGGTAGGCGGCCTCCTCGGGGGACTTGGCACCGGCGAGCAGGGCGCGGAAGGCGGCCTGGTCGGCGCCGGGCATCACGCCGAGCGTCTGGGTGGCCCGGTCGAGCTGGCCCGGCGTCAGGATGTAGCCGTCGTCCTCGCCCGCGCCCGGGTTCTTCTCGGTGGCCAGCACCACGGCCGCCAGCGGGTCGAGCGAGCCCTGGCCGGCGCGCTGGGCGCGGGCCTTGGAGGCCAGCTGGTTGAGCTTGCTCGCGGTGCCGGTCGCGCAGCTCTCGGCGTGCCGCGCGGCCGTGAGCCGGGCGCCGACCCCGTCGATCGCGCCGTTCCGCGCGTCCGGGTCGAACGCGCCCGGGTCGTGCGCGGCCTTCTCCCTGGCCGCCCTCAGCCGGTTGCACCCGTCCGCGTCGGTGCGCTTGGCCCACTCCAGGTCGTTGGCCCAGGCGTCCAGCAGCTTGGCCGCCGCCTCCAGGTTCTCCTTGGACGTGCTGGTCTCGGCCGACATGGCGTGGATCGCCTGGGTGGCGTGCTCGGCCACCGAACCGGTCCAGACCGCGGGCAGCTGGTTGGTCGCGATGCCCGAGAGGTCCTGCGAGGCCTGGCCGAAGGATGTGGCCGCCTGCGCGTAGTCCTTCGCCCGGGCCCGTATCGCCGCCGGGTCGCCGACCGGCTCCGGGACGGCCAGCGCCTCGTCGATCCCCTGCAGCAGCTGGATGCCGGGCAGGACGAAGGTGACCTGCTCGATGCTGTGCTGGGCGTGCTCCAGATCCTTGACCTTGCTCACCGGCCACCCGCCGGGACCAGCGCGGCGGCGATCGCCTTCTCCGTGTCGTGGTAGTTCTGCGTGGTGGTCGACATCTTCTGCGACAGCTCGTCCAGGGCGCGCTGGGTGACGGCGATCTCCTTCGACCACGCGCTGTCGAAGGCCGCCCAGGCGTTGTCCATGCCGAACTCGCCGAACACCGTGGACGCGTAGCAGACCGAACCCGCGTACGCCGTCTTGGCCGCCGCGATGTCGGCCGCGGTCTTGCCCAGCTGGTCGTTCACGCCGCTCAGGCCCGCCAGGCTGACGCCGTATCCGCCCGCCCCGCCGGCTCCCGCTCCTGCTTCGCCGCTCATGCTTCCCCGTTCCCCCGTCCCCGGGACGTCTTCGCGTCTTCCGGTACGTCAGCCGGCTCGTCTTCGGTGCGCCTTCGGGCCGCCGCCGTCCTTCGCGGCGTCCGGTGCTCCGTCCGCCGCGCGGCCCGCCGCGTGCTTCGTCGCGTCGTCCGCTGCGCCGTCCGTCGCCCGGTCCGGACGTTGTCGGCCGGCCGGTCCGAATGGCTCGATGCCCGCGCCGTGTGGTGGGCGCGGACATCGGAGGCTGAGCCTAACGTGTGGGAGCGGCCGGAGTGTTACGCCCGTGAGGGTTGCACGGGCTCCGCGTTCTCTTCACGCCCTGCACGCGCCGGCTCCGCGTTCTGCCGGGAATCCCCGCCGGGGCTTGGGACGGTCTTGGTGAAGCCGTCGGCCGGCTCGGCCCGGCGGCGGTACCGGCCGTCGGTGGCGGTGAACGCGGCGAGCAGCAGGGCGGCCGTCGCGGCGACGACGGTGATCCGGAACGGCGCGGTGGGCCCGACGTGGTCGGCGGCCCAACCGCCCAGGAACGTCCCGGCCGACTGGGCCAGGATGATCGCGCTGACCAGTGCCGCCATCGCCTCGCCCAGCCGGGACGCCGGCACCGTCCGCTCCACCAGGCCGAACATGGTGATCATCTGTGGGGCGACGGCCACGCCCACACACCCGATCGCGGCCGCCAGCGCGCCCACGCTGCCGCCGGAGAAGAGCAGCAGGACGGACGCGGCGCAGAGCAGGCCGGTCCCCGCCCGCAGGCGCAGCGGCAGCTCCCAGCACGCCGGGAGGGCGGCGGTGGCGATGCCGGCGAAGGCGCTGGTGAAGCCCATGAACCCGTAGAGCAGCCCGGCCGCGCCCGGCTGACCGAGGGCGTCGGTGGTGGCGGTGACCCCGACCTGCACCGAGCCGAAGCAGGCGCCCAGCAGCGCCATCCCGGCCAGCACCAGGACGTACGGCGTGCTCAACAGCCGTTCGGCGGCGGGGTTTCGGGTGGGGCGCCGGTCCGTGGTGCGGGGTTGGGCGGCGGCGGTGTCGGTGCTGCCGGCGGTGGTGTTGGTGGTGTCGGTGCCGGTGGTGGTGGCGGTGGCGGATCCCGGAGTGGCGGTCGGGTGCAGCGCGAACAGGGTCGCGCAGACGCCGACCAGCGTGGCCGCCGTCAGCAGGCCGGCCGCCGGGGAGGCCAGGGTCGCGAGCAGGCCGACCAGCGCGGGACCGGTGGTGAAGCTGATCTCGTCCACGATGCCGTCCAGCGAGAGCATCGAGGACGTCACCTCGGCGTTCCCGTCCGCCAGCCGGACCCACCGGCTGCGTGACAGAGGGCCGACCAGCGGAACGGAGAGCCCGATCAGCGCGGCCGGCGCGACCTGCCACAGCACCGGGAGGCCGCCCTCGGAGGCGGCGACCAGCGCCACGATCGCGACCGTGTTCACGGCCGCCGCGACCAGCCCGACCGTCCGCTGCCCGCGCCGGTCGGCGAGCCGCCCGACCAGCGGACCGCCGACCGCCTGCCCGACCGCCAGCGCCCCGGCCACCACCGAACCGCGCCAGACGCTGTCGGTGTTCCGGGTGACCAGCAGCAGCGTGCCGATCGGGCACATCGCGTTCGGCAGCCGGCCCAGCAGCGACCAGAGCAGCACCCCGCCGCCCGCCAGCCGCGCCGCCGAACGGAACCTCATGACCACGGACATCCTGAACTGCCCCCACTCGGAGCCGGAGTGGGCGCCCGCCTCCCACCACCGGCCCGGTCGGTGACTGCTCGAACCGCGGGTGAGCTCCGACCGTACGGCCGGGAGGATCGTCCAGGTAACCGTGGGATCACCCAGCGGAGTCGGCCGGGCATGCTCGATCATGTTGGAGGACCGGCCAACGGGCGTGCAGGTGGGCAGGGGTGACGGGGCGACGGGTCGGGCGGTGGCGGGTGCCGGTTCGGGCGGTGGCGGGGTGCCGGGGAGTCAGCCGACCAGGTTCCTCCGGATCTGGTCCAGGATCATGCCGGCGCCGGTGTAGCCGATGCCGAGCATCCACAGGGCGTCGTCCACCGGGTAGACCCGGCCGCTGCGCACCGCGTCCAGGTTCTTCCAGAGCGAGCCCTCCATGATCTTCCCCCGGTCGGACTTGGCGGCGTCGCCGTAGACCGAGTAGAAGACGACGTCCGCGGCCGCCTGGTCGACCTGCTCCGGGCTGATCTCCATCGAGAACCCGGCCTTGTCCTGGTTGGCGGGCCGGCCCAGGCCGAGGTCCTTGAAGACCGACCCGATGAAGGTGTCGTTGAGGTAGAGCCGGGTGGGCGCGCCGGCCAGGAAGCGGGCCATCTCCACCTTCGTCGCCGCGGTCTTCTCCGGCCCGCCGATCGCGGCGACCAGCTCCGCCGCCTTGGCCCGGTACGCCGCCTCCGCCGCGGCCGCCTCGCCCTGCCGGCCGAGCGCCTCGGCGTGCAGCCGCACGTTCTCCTTCCAGGCGGGGCCGGTGGTCTTGGTCAGCACGGTCGGGGCGATCTTCGACAGCTCGTCGTACCGCTTGTCGTCGCGGACCTGATTGCTGAGGATCAGGTCCGGCCGCAGGGCGGCGACGGCCTCCAGGCTGGGCTGGCCGATGGTGCCGACGGTCTTGATCCCGGCCGTCAGGGCGGCGGGCAGGTACCCGGACAGCGGCGCGCCCTCGGCCACGGCGGTGGCGCCGACCGGGGTGACGCCGAGGGTGACGGCGGAGTCCAGCGCGTCGGTGTCCAGGACGACGACGCGGGCGGCGCGCGCCGGCACCGTGCTCTCGCCGCGTGCGTGCCGGACGGTGCGGGTCCCGGTGCCGGGTCCGCCGGCGGCGCCCGGGGCGTCGGATCTGCCGGAGCCGCCTGCACCGCCGGAGCTGCAGGCGGCGAGCGCAAGGCCGGAGGCGCCGGCGAGCAGGGTTCGGCGGGTGAGCGTGGCGGCGGCAAGGGGCGCGGCGGTGGCGGGAGTGTGGGCGTGCGGCATCGGGCGACTCCGTTCCGGAAGGCGGCGAGGCGTCGGGATCCCTGCCCGGGGGGAGGCCCGGCTACGCGCCGGACGGACGGTCGGGTCGGCGGACGGCCGCCGGCGGGTGACAGCTGACAACTAACAGATTTCAGCTAACAACTAACAGATGTTGAAATCTGTCATCTGTTAGCCGTCGGCTGTCAGCCGTTCCCCGTTCCCCGTTCCCCGTATGTCCGCGTCCGTCCGCTCGCCGTCGTCGTCGCTCTCGTCCTCGCGCTCCAGGCGTTGCCGGAGCAGCTCGTCGTACTCGGCATGCACCCGGCGGTCCATCGCCAGGGCGAACTGGGCGTCCGTGACCGCCCGGGCGAGCGGGCGGACGCGCAGGATCTGCTCGGTCAGCCGGGCCGCCTCGCCGGGCGGCAGCGGGGTGTCGGCGGCGAGCGCGCCGAGCATCCGGTCCCGGACCAGCGTGGTGAAGATCTCCGCGATCGCGTCCACGTGCTCCTGGGTGTGCCGGCTGGCCTCCAGGACAACCGAGAGCGGGACGCCTTCCGCGACCATCGCCGTCGTCGCGTCCATCAGCCGGCGGCTGACGTGGGTGATCCCGTCCTCGTCGACCGTGATGTAGCCCTGGGCGATCGACTCGGCGGTGGTCTCCTCGGTGAGCTGGTCGCCGAAGGTGGCCTTGAGCTCGTCCCAGCTCAGGTGGACCGGCGTCTCGTCGGACCACGGCGCGATGATCGCCGCCTCCAGTCCGATCAGCTCGGCGAC
Organism: Kitasatospora sp. NPDC047058; assembly: GCF_040643935.1. NCBI lineage: Bacteria > Bacillati > Actinomycetota > Actinomycetes > Kitasatosporales > Streptomycetaceae > Kitasatospora > Kitasatospora sp. NPDC047058. The sequence continues at coordinate 11,828 of NZ_JBEYVJ010000065.1, forward strand.
GTCCTGGCCGCTCTCGCCGGCGCCGATCAACTCGGCGATGCCGCCCAGGGTGTGGCCGCGCTCCAGCAGTTCGGCGATCAGCCGGAGGCGGGCCAGGTGGGCTTCGCCGTACCAGGCGATCCGTCCTTCCTTGCGCGGCGGCTGGAGCAGCTTGCGCTCGCGGTAGAAGCGCAGGGTCCGGGTGGTGATGCCGGCCGCCTCGGCCAGTTCCTCCACCCGGTACTCGCGCTGTCTGCCGTCGCCCGCCGCTGCTCTGACCTTGTCCACGGCGATCAGCATAGGACCGGCGCCCGGGGAAGTGAGCCGGCCGGGCTTCTTCCCTCCGCCGGTGGCAGGGGCTACCCTGCCAATCGTGCCAGTGATTGCTGGCAAGGTTATCGCGGCGGCTCCACAGCACCATGTAGGCGGCACGTCGCAGCAGTGCGCACCTCAAGGCCCCCACCCTCAGGAGGACGCCGCATGGCATCCAGCACCAAGCGCCCCCGCCCCGGCGCGTCCGGCCGGGACGGCCAGGACTCCCGGGGCGCCGACGCCGCCGAGTCACCCGTCGCCGAGGCGCCCGCCGGGACGGCCGCCGCCGACGTACCGGCCCCCGCTCCCATCAGCGCACCGGCCCCCGCCGCCGCACCCGTGCCGCACGTCCGGGTCGCGGTCGTCGGCTCCGGCTTCGGGGGCCTCGGCGCCGGTGTCCGGCTGCGCCGTGCCGGCATCACCGACTTCGTGATCCTGGAGCGCGCCGACTCGGTCGGCGGTACCTGGCGCGACAACAGCTACCCCGGCTGCGCCTGCGACGTCCCCTCCCACCTGTACTCCTTCTCCTTCGCGCCCAACCCCGACTGGCCGCGCAGCTTCTCCGGCCAGCCCGCCATCCGCGCCTACCTGGAGAAGGTCACCGACGTCTTCGGCATCCGCCCGCACCTTCGCTTCAACACCGAGGTGACGGAGGCCCGTTGGGAGGCCGACGAGGCCCGGTGGCGGATCACCACCACGGCCGGCCAATGGACCGCCGACGCCCTCGTCGCCGCCGCCGGCCCGCTCGCCGACCCGCAGATCCCGAACCTGCCGGGCCTGGACGCCTTCCCCGGCAAGGTGTTCCACTCCTCCCGCTGGGATCACGACTACGAACTCGCCGGCAAGCGCGTCGCGATGGTCGGCACCGGCGCCTCCGCCGCCCAGATCATCCCCTCGATCCAGCCGCAGGTCGGCACGTTGACGGTGTTTCAGCGAACCCCCGCGTGGGTCCTGCCGCGCCGCGACCGCGACATCACCGAGCTGGAGAAGTGGCTGCACAACCGGCTCCCGCTGACCGCCAAGCTCCGCCGCGGCACCCTGTTCGCCCTGCGCGAGCTCCAGGTGGACGCCTTCGTCCGCCGGCCCGGCCTGCTGAAGGTGGTCCAGCAGCTCGCCGAGCGGCACATCGCCCAGGGCGTCGCCGACCCGGCCCTGCGCGCCAGGCTCACCCCGGACTACCGCATCGGCTGCAAGCGCATCCTGCTGAGCAACACCTACTACCCGGCGCTCGCCGCCGCCAACACCGAGGTGGTCGCCTCCGGCCTGCGCGAGGTGCGAGGCTCCACCCTGGTCGCCGCCGACGGCAGCGAGCACGAGGTGGACGCGATCGTCTTCGGCACCGGCTTCCACGTCACCGACATGCCCATCGGCTCCCGGGTGTTCGGCGTCGACGGCACCAGCCTGGCCGAGCACTGGAAGGGTGGCATGGAGGCGCTGCGCGGCTCCACCGTGCGCGGCTTCCCCAACCTCTTCTTCGTCATCGGCCCCAACACCGGCCTCGGCAACAGCTCGATGATCCTGATGATCGAGTCCCAGCTGAACTACCTGATCGACGGGCTCACCACGCTCGGCTCGGTCGGCGCCACCGCGATGCAGCCCACCGAACGCGCCCAGCGGCGCTGGAATCTGGAGCTCCAGCACCGGATGGACCGCACCGTCTGGACCACCGGCGGCTGCCGCAGCTGGTACCTCGACCCCAGCGGCAAGAACACCGTGCTCTGGCCCGGCTCCACCACCTCGTTCCGCCGCGCCACCCGCAAGGTCGACCTCGGCGAGTACGAGCTGATCATGCGGATCCCGCCGAAGCCCCGCCCCGCCGCCACGGCCGGCCCCGCCGCCACGGCCGATGCCGTCACCGCCGCCGGCGCCGCCACCGCAGAGGAGGCCCTGGCATGAGCCCGGCCCTCCCCGCCGACTGCGTACCACCCACCCCCGTCCAGGAGTTGGACGTCCGCTCGGCCGACGGCATCCGGCTGCACGTCGAGGTCCACGGGCAGCCCGCCGCCCCGACCGTGGTGCTCGCCCACGGCTGGACCTGTTCGACGGCCTTCTGGGCGCCGGTGATCCGCCGGCTCGCCGACCGCTACCGGGTGGTGGCGTACGACCAGCGCGGCCACGGGCGCAGCGAGGTCCCGCCCAGCCGGGTCCGCTACTCCACCCGCGCGCTCGCCGACGACCTCGCCGCCGTCCTGGCGGGCACCGTCCCGGCCGGTGAGCGGGCCGTCCTGGCCGGCCACAGCATGGGCGGCATGACCATCATGGCCGCGGCCGGCCGCCCCGAGGTCGCCGCCAGGACCGCAGCGGCCGTCCTGGTCTCCACCGGCCCGTCCGACCTGATCGCCGAACTCCGGGTGCTGCCCGACACGGTTCGTGCCCGCCGGCTGCGCCGGTTCCTGAACCGCCGGCTGCTGCTCTCCCGGCTGCCGCTCGGCCCGGTCGGGCCGGTGAGCCGCGCCTGCCTCAAGTACGCGACGATGGGCCCGGGTTCGCCCGCCGACCGGGTCGAGGCGACGGCCCGGATCGTGCACGCCTGCCCGACCGCCGTCCGGGCCGCATGGGCCGGCGTGCTGGACGGCGTGGACGTCCGCGCCGGACTGGCCGGCCTGGCCGTGCCGACCGCCGTCGTGGTCGGCACCGACGACCGGCTGACCCCGCCGGTGCACGCCCACCGGATGGTCGCCGCCCTGCCCGACCCGCAGGGCCTGCTCCTGCTGCCCGGCGTCGGCCACATGGCGCCGCTCGAGCGGCCCGCCGAGGTCGCCGCCGAGATCGACCGGATGGCCGCCCACGCGGCCGCCGCCGGCCCGGCCACCCGTCCCACCGTCCCGTCCGTCCGCCCCGCCACCCCGCAGAGGAGTGTGACCGCATGAGCGCCGTCCCGCCGCTGTCCACCCAGGTCGTCGTCGTCACCGGTGCCGCGCGCGGCGTCGGCGCCGAACTCGCCCGCAAGCTCACCGCGCAGGGCGCCAAGGTCGCGCTGCTCGGCCTCGAACCGGCCGAGCTCAAGGCCGTCGCCGCGCAGTGCGGCCCGTCCGCCACCGCCTGGGAGGCCGACGTCACCGACGTCGACGCGCTCTCCGAGACCGCCCGGCTGATCAAGGAGCACTACGGCCGGATCGACGCGGTGGTCGCCAACGCCGGGATCGCCATCGGCGGCCCGCTGCTGGACAGCGACCACCAGGCGTTCAGCCGCGTGATCGAGGTCAACCTGCTCGGCAGCGTCGCCACCGCCCGCGCCTTCCTGCCGGCCCTCGCCGAGAGCCGCGGCTACCTGCTCCAGATCGCCTCGCTCGCCGCGCTCACCCCCGCCCCGCTGATGAGCGCGTACTGCGCGAGCAAGGCCGGCGTCGAGGCCTTCGCCCACTCGATCCGCGCCGAGGTCGCCCACCAGGGCGTCAGGGTCGGCGTCGGCTACCTGAGCTGGACCGACACCGACATGGTGCGCGGCGCCGACCAGGACACCGTGCTGCGGCAGATGCGCTCGCGGCTGCCCTGGCCGGCCAACAAGACCTACCCGCTGGCCCCGGCGGTGGACCGCCTGGTGGCCGGCATCGCCCGCCGCTCCGCCCACGTCTACGCCCAGGCCTGGCTACGCGGCATGCAGCCGGTCCGCGCCGTCCTGCCCCTGGTGATCGCCGCCGTCGGCTCCCGTGACGTCGCCAAGCTGGCCCCCCAGCTCGCCGCGACCGCGGCCACCCGGCTGCGCCCCGTGGGTGCCGGCGGTGCCGCGGACACCGCGGCCCGCTCCGCGAAGCACTGACCCGCCCCAACGGCCCCCGGCCGGCCCGTCGACTCCCGGCGTGGCCGGCCCGGAGCGCCCGCGGGGCCGGTGGTCAGGCCAGTCGCGTCAGCACCTCGTAGGCGCTCTGGACGAAGCGGTTGTCCAGCGTGAGGCCGCAGTTGGCGAGGGCGGCGACGGCGGTGGCGGACTGGGGGCAGAAGCCGGCGAAGGCGGTGAAGCCGCGGGTGGCGCCGGCGTGGAAGAGGAGGTCGCGGCCGCCGGTGCGCCGGTGGTTCCAGACCAGGGCGAGCCGGCCGGAGGAGTGCGGCAGCCGTAGCCGGGGGCACTGGACGTCGCGCAGAGCCGCTCCCAACTCACCGCCGTCCGGCGATAGATGGGCTTCGAGGTAGCGCAGCAGGTCGGTGCCGGAGGCACGGACGGCGCCCGCGCCCGGCAGGCCGGGGATACGCCAGGGCGGCAGTGGCCGGCCGCGTCGGTGGCCGGTGGCGCGGCCGGGTGCGTCGAGGCTGGTGGTCGCGGTGCGCAGGCCGAGCGGGCGGCAGACGCGCTCGGCGAGCAGCTCGGCGTACGGGGCGGAGCCGGTCTCGGCGAGCAGCCGGCCGAGCAGGCCCACGCCGTAGTTGGAGTAGCAGAAGTGCGCACCGGGCCGGTGGTGCACGGTGGTTCGGGCGAGTGCGGTGCGCAACTGCTCGTCGTGGAAGCCGCTGTACGGGTTGCTGAGGAAGGTCGGGAGGGCGGTGGCCAGCAGCCCCGGGGGCAGGCGGGGGAGCCCGGAGGTGTGGGTGGCCAGGTGCAGCAGGCGGACCGGTGTGCCGGAACGGACGGTGGCGGGCTGCCAGTGTCGCGGCAGGTGCTGCTCCACCGGGTCGTCCAGGGCGAGTTCGCCGCGTGCGGCCATCGTGGCGAGCAGCAGGCCGGTGAACGTCTTGGTGAGGGAGCCGAGTTCGAAGACGGTGTCGGGCGTGCAGGGGGCGGCGTCGTCCCGGCCGAGCCGTCCGTGGCAGTGGACGGCCCGCCGGCCGCCGGAGGCGAGGGCCAGCGTGACGGCGGTGGCGTGCGGGGCGGCGGCCCGGACCAGGACGTCCGACTCGGCCGCGCCGAAGGTCCGTTCCGAGGTCCGTTCCAAGGGCGGTTCCGAGGTTCGTTCCGGGGTCCGTTCCACTCAGGCCGCCACCGGTGCGCCGCCCTGGGTGCCGCCGAGCGCGCGAGCGAGGGTGACGACCCCGGCCACCACGGTGACGACGGCGGTGTGGCCGTGGTCGGTGAGCTGCTTCGCCGGGTCCTCGGGGACCGGCCGGGTGTCGCGCGGGACCAGGCCGTCCGGGCGTTGGGCGGCGGCGAGTGCGGCCCAGGCGGCGGCGCCGGCCTCGGGCGCCCCGATGCAGGTGGCGACGATGAGCAGTTCGCCGATGAGGTCCCATTCGCCGTTCTCCAGCCAGACCTCCAGCCAGGCGGGCAGCCAGTCGTGCAGGTAGTCGCGCATCGGGGCGGGCAGACCGTCGGGCCGGGCGCCCCAGTCGGTGAGGTGGAAGACGGTGTGGGTGACGTGGTAGGCGGTGAGCCAGTCGATCATCCACGGTTCCGGGGTGGCACCGAGCCAGGTGGTGGCGGCGAGGGCTGGCCAGTCGGTGTGCCCGGAGAGTCCGATCACCCGGCGGGCGTTGGCCGCGGCGAGCCGGCGGTTGGGCAGGATCTCCATCGCCCGGACGGATCGGACCTCGGCCAGGGACCGCACCAGCTCCTCCAGGCGGGGGTGGCGGAAGCCGGCCCGGGCGAAGTGGACGTAGACCTCCAGCGGGTCGGTCATCAGCGGGTAGCGCAGCTGTCGTTCGTAGAGGAGGTCGCCCTCCCGCAGTTCGGCCCAGCAGAGGTCGAGCAGGTCGCGGGCGATCCGGCTGTCCTCCGTGCCGCCGACGCCCTCGCGCAGCAGCAGCCCGGTGGCCAGTGCGGCCTCGCCGAGCGGCTTGTAGACGTTGTTGGGGTCGGCCAGGTCGATCGTGGCGCCGTCGGGGAACCGTCCGAGCCCGTTCTCGTAGCAGCCGTACAGCCAGCGCAGGGCACCGGAGGAGAGCTGCTGGGCGGCCTGGAGGACCGCGGTCCCGGTCATCCGGGCGCCCCGTACGGCCCGGCCGCACCGCCGGGCAGGCCTTCCCCCGAAAGGCTCTCTCCCGGCAGGACTTCCCCCGGCAGGCCTCGGCCCGCCGGTCCGCCTCTCATCGGGCCTTCGCTCAACGGGCGCTCCTTCCAGAGGCGTTCGGCGATGGCCAGGTCGAGGGCGGTGCGGGCGCTGCCGTCGCCGGCCAGGCGGATCCGGTCGATGACCGGGGCGAGTTCGAGGCGGGGCGGGACGCCGTCCGCGGCGGTCCGGGCCAGCCAGCGGGCGAGCCGGGCGGCGGTCCGGTGGTCGCGGCGGATCATCGACCGGACGGCTCCGCGGGCCAGGGCCAGGTCGTGCCGGCGGGCGAGCTCGTGGACGGCGCCGTCGAGGCCGGGCAGGGCGAGGGCGGAGAGCTGGGCCATCACCACCGACCAGCGGGGCCAGCCGAGTTGCTCCGGTCCCGGGACGGGCGCGGGGACGTGCTCGGCGCTCGGGGCGACGGTGGGGCGGCCGGCCCGGGCGAGCAGCTGGGCGGTGGACCGGTCGCGCCAGGCGGCGACGAGCGCGGTCTCCGGCCGGGCGGGATCGGTGGTGGCGGCGGGGAACGCATCGAGGGCCTGCGCCGCGGTGAGCGCGGTCGTCGGGTCGGGCGCGCGGCCGTCGAGCAGCGCGGGGGCGAAGGCGTCGGGCCCGAGGACCCGGACGGCCGCCAACTCGGCTCTGGACAGCGGGGATTCATCGGGTGCGCGGACGGCCGGGGGCGGCGGGCCGTCGTCCGGCCGGGCGGGCGCGGCCGGGCCCCCGCCGCCCGGGAGGGCGTCGAGGACCCGGCCCGCCACTCGCTCGACGGCCGCGGCGTATTCGTCACGGAGGGAAGTGTCGGCGAACGGCATGGGCGTTGGCTTCTCCTGTTCTGGGACCGGTCCCGGTGCGCGGGGGCCGGCGGTGCCGGGCTCGCCCGGAGGCTGCCGGGCCTCCTTGCTACCGGGTCTTCTCCTTGGGCTGCTTCGGCGACAGCAGCAGGAGGCCGACGAGCAGCAGTGCGCCGGCCGCTTCGGGGCAGTACGTGGGCGCGTCGCTGACGGCCGCCTCGTCCTCCGTCATCAGCATGCCGAGCGCATCGGCCTCGGCCGGGGTCGCGAGCGGCGCCCGCGTGGTCTGCGTGGTCTGAGCAAGCATCAGATGCCTCCTCATCGAAGATGTCATCGCCTGGCCCGGCGATGCCCCTCTACCGACGATACGGGTGCGAACCGTCAGGTGCCAGTGCAGTACGCTCAGTGACCGGGGCGGGGCTGGGGGCGTGGGTGCTCGGCACCCGGGGGCCCGGGGCGGACGCCGAACTCCGGCTGCGGCGCGCGTCACTGAACGTCGATTGCGGTACCCGTCGCGGGGCTCAGTGGGTACGGTCAGGGGCATGACCACTGCCTTGATCACCGGCGCGACCGCCGGCATCGGAGCCGCCTTCGCCCGCCGGCTCGCCCGGAGCGGCTACCGGCTCGTCCTGGTGGCCCGCGACACCGAGCGGCTGGAGCGTTCCGCCGCCGACCTGCAGGCCACGTACGGCATCGACGCCGAGGTGCTGACCGCCGACCTCGCGACCGAGGACGGCATCGCCGCCGTCGAGGCGCGGCTCGCCGACGCCGACCGCCCGGTGGACCTGCTGGTGAACAACGCCGGCTTCGGCAACAAGGGCGCCTTCCTGACCGTCCCGCTCCAGGACGAGCTGGACATGCTGAAGGTGCACGTGGAGGCGATCCTCCGGCTGACCACGGCCGCACTGCCGGGCATGCGCGAGCGGCGGCGCGGCGCGATCGTCAACGTCGCCTCGGTGGCCGCCTTCCTGCCGCGCGGCACGTACGGCGCGAGCAAGGCGTGGGTGGTGAGCTTCACCCAGGGGGTGCTGCGCGACCTCGGCGGTACCGGGGTGCGGCTGATGGCGCTCTGCCCGGGCTTCACCCGGACCGAGTTCCACCAGCGGGCCGGCATGGGGACGGGCAACATCCCGTCCTGGGGCTGGCTGTCCGCCGAGCGGGTGGTCGAGGAGGCGATGCGCGACCTGGCGCGCGGCCGGTCCTTGTCCGTCCCGGGGAAGCGTTACAAGATCGCGGTGGCGGTCGCCCGCCTGCTGCCGTCCGGCAAGCTCGGCGGACTCTCCTCGAAGGCTGCTCGCACCTACCGGACGAACTGACGGGCAGGCGGCAGCCGCGAGCGGGCGCGAGCGGGCGCGAGGGGCGCGGACGGGCGCAAGCGGGCGCAAGCGGCACGGATACGGGCGGCAGGCAGGCGGGCAGCCGGGAATAGAGCGAGCCTCACTATTAGCTTCGCTAACTATGAGCTATTCTCGCTATGCTGGCGGCAGCCCGACCGCCCTGCCCGCCGCGCCACCGCGCGGTGCGGCGCCCGCCGCGCGCCCGCGCGTCCGACCCTGGGAGGCCCGCCCTTGAGGCCCGATGGCATTCGATGGACCCCGCCCGCCCGTGCCGAGGACGAGACCCGCCCGCCAGCGCAGTGGCGCCGCATCCTCGCGCTGTTCCGCCCCTACACCGGCCGGCTCACCGCGGTCGGACTGCTGGTCGCGGCCTCCGCCGTGGTCTCGGTGATATCGCCGTTCCTGCTCCGGGCCGTCCTGGACACCGCCATCCCGCAGGGCCGTACCGGCCTGCTCAGCGTGCTCGCGCTCGGCATGGTCGCCGCGGCCGTGGTGAACAGCATCTTCAACGTGCTGCAGACGCTGATCTCCACCACCGTCGGCCAGCGCGTCATGCACGACCTGCGCACCGCCGTCTACAGCCACCTCCAGCGGATGTCGCTGGCCTTCTTCACCCGCACCCGCACCGGCGAGGTGCAGTCCCGGATCGCCAACGACATCGGCGGCATGCAGTCCACCGTGACCTCCACCGCCACCTCGCTGGTCTCCAACTTCACCGGCGTGATCGCCTCCGTGGTCGCCATGGTCGCGCTGGACTGGCGGCTCACCGTGGTCTCGCTGCTGCTCCTGCCGGTGTTCGTCTGGATCAGCCGCCGGGTCGGCAACGAGCGCAAGAAGATCACCGCCGAGCGGCAGAAGCAGCTCGCCGCGATGAGCTCGGCGGTGCAGGAGTCGCTGTCGGTCAGCGGCATCCTGCTCGGCCGCACGATGGGCCGCTCGGACTCGCTCTCGAAGGAGTTCACCGGCCAGTCGGACCAGCTGGCCGACCTGGAGGTGCGCTCCAGCATGGCCGGGCGCTGGCGGATGAACACCATCCAGATCGTGATGGCCGCGATGCCCGCGGTGATCTACTGGGCGGCCGGGCTGGCCGCGGCCGGCGGCTCGCCGATCGTCTCGGTCGGCACCCTGGTCGCCTTCGTCTCGCTCCAGCAGGGCCTGTTCCGCCCGACCGTCAGCCTGCTCTCCACCGGCGTGCAGGTGCAGACCTCGCTGGCGCTGTTCCACCGGATCTTCGAGTACCTCGACCTGCCGGTGGAGATCGCCGAACCGGAGCACCCGGTGGCCCTGGAGCGGATCCGCGGCGAGGTCCGCTTCGAGGGCGTCGACTTCCGGTACGACGCGGAGCAGGAGCGGCCGACCCTCTCCGGCGTCGAGCTCAAGGTCCCGGCCGGCAGCTCGCTCGCCGTGGTCGGCGAGACCGGCTCCGGCAAGACCACGCTCAGCTACCTCGTCCCCCGTCTCTACGACGTCACCGGCGGCCGGGTCACCATCGACGGCGTCGACGTCCGCGAGCTGTCCTTCGAGACGCTGTCCCGGGCGGTCGGCGTGGTCTCCCAGGAGACCTACCTCTTCCACGCCTCGGTCGCCGACAACCTGCGCTTCGCCAAGCCGGACGCCACCGACGCCGAGCTGGTCGCGGCGGCGGAGGCCGCGCAGATCCACGACACGATCGCGGGCCTGCCGGACGGCTACGACACCCTGGTCGGCGAGCGCGGCTACCGCTTCTCGGGAGGGGAGAAGCAGCGGCTCGCGCTCGCCCGGACCATCCTGCGCAACCCGCCGGTGCTGATCCTGGACGAGGCCACCAGCGCGCTCGACAACCGGACCGAGCACGCCGTCCAGCAGGCCATCGACACCCTGGCGGCCGGCCGGACCACGATCACCATCGCCCACCGGCTCTCCACCGTCCGGGCCGCCGACCAGATCGTCGTGCTGGACCGGGGCGAGGTGGCCGAGCTGGGCACCCACGACGACCTGGTCGAGGCGGACGGCCGGTACGCGGCGCTGCTGCGGCGCGAGGCGCCGGTGCCGGCGCCGGTGCCGTTCCTCGGGCGCGCGTAGCGGGCGGGGCGCCCGCGGCCCGGCGGCGGGCCGGGCCACGTGGGCCCGGCCGGACCCGGGTGAAGAGGGCCGCAGAGGGCGACAGAGGGCCGACGAGGGCCGACGAGGGCCGCAGACGGCCCGGCCCCGGACGGCCTCAGGCAGCCTTGGGGATCTCGTTGTAGCTCTCCACGACCTCCTGACCGGAGAGCTGCTGGATCGCCCGCATCACCTCGTCGGTGACCTGCCGGCGGGCCTTGAGCGAGCGGGCCTGGCCGTGCAGCTCGTCGAAGTGCAGCGGCTCGCCGAAACGGACCGTCACCTTCTTGATCCGGGGGACGCGCTTGCCGATCGGCAGGATCTGCTCCGGCCCTTCCAGCGCCACCGGCACCACCGGGACGCCCGCGGTGAGGGCCAGCCACGCCACGCCGGTCTTGCCCCGGTAGAGGCGGCCGTCGAGCGAGCGGGTGCCCTCCGGGTAGATGCCGAAGGCCTTGCCGGCCTCCAGGATCTCCAGCGCCGACTCCAGCGAGGCCTGCGCCGAGCGGTAGGTGCCGCGCTCGACCGGCACCGCGCCGATCGCCTCGAAGAAGCCCTTGGACACCGAGCCCTTCAGCCCGGTGCCGGTGAAGTACTCGGCCTTGGCCAGGAAGTGCACCCGGCGCGGGGCGGTCAGCGGGATGACCACGCTGTCGATGAAGGAGAGGTGGTTGCTGGCCAGGATGACCCCGCCCTTGCGCGGCACGTTCTCCAGGCCCTCGATGTCCGGCCGCCAGATCCCCCGCGCGAACGGTTTCAGCACCAGCTTGGTGACGAGATCGAGCATGGTCCCTCCCAGGACGTGCACGCCCGAGAGGTGCCCGGGCCCGAACAGACGACAATCGTGGTCGATCAATCCCCGGCCGGGCCGGGAACAGACCCGCAGACTACGACACCGACCCCCGAGCCCGTCCACTCCCGCCCGCCGTGGCGCTCGCCACGGGCGGGTAGGGTACCGCCGACGGAAACGCACATCAGCAGGTCTTCAGGATCAGCAGTTCATCAGAAGGGGCCACCCATGGCAGACGTCGAGACCATCCGCGCGGCGTTCGACAAGTACGACGTGAACGGCAACGGCCGGATCACCGCCGCCGAGTACGCCCAGGTCGCGCGCGCGCTCGGCGACCTGACCACCTCGATCGCGGTGGCCGAGGCCATCATCAAGCAGATGGACACCAACCACGACGGTGAGCTGACCTTCGAAGAGTTCCTGGCCGCGCGTCAGGGCTGAGCCCGCTCGGCGGGGCTCCCGGGTCCGCCCGGGGCCCCGCCGTCGGCTTTCGCGGCCCCTGCGCTCCCCGGGGCGCACGGTGCTCCCCGGGATGCCCACCGGCCAGGTCGGACCCGTCCGGCCGTCCGGCGCTCAGGCCCTGACCGGGAACACCCGGCGGACCACCCGTTCGGCCGCCCCGCCGTCGTCCCACGGGCAGAACCGCTCGCGGAACCGCCGCCGCGCCGCGGGCTCCGGATCGCCCGCCAGCAGCGCCTTCGCCAGCCCGTCGGCGTCCACCGTCACCGCGCCCGGCGGCTGCTCGAACAGGTCGAAGTAGACGCCGCGGTTCTGCCGGTACTCGTCCCAGTCCGGCGCGAAGATCACCACCGGCCGGTCCAGCACCGCGTAGTCGAACATCATCGACGAGTAGTCCGTGACCAGCACGTCCGCCGCCAGGTAGAGGTCCTCGACGGTCGGGTGCGCCGAGACGTCCACGATCTCCGCCGCGTCCTCGCCCGCCGCCAGGTCGCCCGGGCCGCCGGTGTGGAAGTAGTGCGTGCGGACCAGCAGCGTGAAGCCGGGCCCGAGCCGCCGGGCCAGCTCGCGCACGTCCAGCAGCGGCACGTACCCGCCCCTGCCCTCGCGGTGCGTCGGCGCGTACAGCACCGCCGTACGGTCCGGCGCCAGCCCGAACCGCTCGCGCATCGCGGCCGCCTCGGCCGGCCCGGCGTCGGCCAGCCGGTCGTTGCGCGGGTAGCCGGTGTCCAGCATTTCGTAGCGGCCCGGGAAGGCCCGGGCGAAGTGCTCGCTGGTGTGCGGGTTGGAGGAGACCAGGAAGTCCCAGCGGTCGACGGCCTCCTGCAGCCGGTCGAAGTCCATCCCGTCCGCCGCCACGGGGTGGTCCCTGAGGTCCATCCCCATCGCCTTCAGCGGCGTGCCGTGCTGGGTCTGGACGTGCACCGTGCCCGGCCGCTTCACCATCGTGCGCGGGAAGTTCACGTTGTTGACGAAGTACTTGGCGGTCGCCATCGCCTTCAGGTAGGCGGGTGTGTTGACGATCACGTACGGCACCCCGGCGGGCAGCGTGGCCGCCTGGGTGCGGTTCTCCACCACCCAGACGCCCCGGACCTCCGGCACCAGCTCCTTCGCCCTCTCGTAGATCGCCGCGGGGCTGCAGGCGTAGCCCCGGTGCCAGTACGCCGCGTAGACCGCCAGGTGCTCGTCCAGCGGCAGCCGGCGGAACGCGTTGTACGCGGTGAACCGGGCGCTGCTGCGCACCCCCTTCTTCACCGCCGGAGCCACCGCGCGCGCCCCGCGCTTGAGCTCGCGCGGCAGCCGCCCGGTGCGCCGCAGCTCCGCGTACGCGACCCGTGCGCCGCGCGCCGCCAGCCGGTACTGCACGCCGCGCACGCCGCCGGGGAAGCGGTAGCCGGCCGGGCGGTGCCGGGCGAAGTGGTCGGAGATCCGCCGGAAGAAGTCCTTGCGCCGCTCGACCGGGACCAGCCCCGGGGTGTCGTAGACGGTGAGCGCCTGCTTGACGGTCCGGTCGAAGACCAGGGTGCGCAGGGAGTCCGGCACCGGGCGGCCGGGCCGGTCCGGGCGGTCCAGGAAATCGAAGATCGCGTCGTACTGGGCGAAGGCGTCCGCGTGCTTGGGGGAGGCGGTGGCGGTGATCGCGCCGGCCCGGCCGCGCCGGTAGAAGTAGCAGGGGCGGTCGAGGTAGCGCAGCCGCCCGGCGGCGAGCAGGGCCGGGTAGGTGACCGAGATGTCCTCGTAGTAGCCGCGCCCGAAGGAGACGCCGAGGCCGAGCAGGAACTCGCGGCGGAACACCTTGTTCCACACCGACATCACGGTCTGGAACAGGGCCGGGTGGTCGGCCAGGGTCGCGCCCTCGGTCAGCGGGGAGCCGACCAGCACGTGCCGCCAGGGGTTCGGCTCGGTCCCGCCGTCCGGGTAGACGTGGGTGAAGTCGGTGAGCAGCACGTCGGCCGGGTCCTGGCCGCGCTTCCCGCGCGCGAGCTCCTGCGCGAGCTCGTCCAGCAGGACGGAGACGGTGCCCTCGGGCACCCAGTCGTCACTGTCGACGAACCAGACGTACTCGCCGCGCACCTCGGGGAGGGCGGCGGTGCGGGCGCCGCCGAGGCCCTGGTTCTCGGTGAGGTGCAGCACGCGCAGCCGGCGGTCGCGGGCCGCGTACTCGTCCAGGATCGCGCCGCAGCGGTCGGGGGAGCGGTCGTCGACCGCGATCACCTCGAAGCGGGTCTCCGCGGCGGGAGTGGCTTCCAGGAGCGAGTCGAGGCAGCGGGGCAGGTAGCGCTCCACTCCGTGGACCGGGAGGACGATGCTGAGGAGTACTGGCACGCTGCGTGAGTCTACCGAGGGCCGGCGGGGGCCGGGCTGCTCGGGGCGCCTGCCGGCCGGCCCCGGAACCGCCGGTGCCGGGCCCCTGGACGGGGCGGCACCGGCAGCCTGGTGGCGGCCCGGCCGACCCTCTACGGCCGGCCGCCTGTCCGGGCACCTCCCGAGCCGGGCCACCGCAGCGTCGAGGCGGCCGGGCAGTGGCTCGGGGGAGCCGGAGATCTTCATCAGTCGAACACACAGCTGGGCGAAGAGCCGGTCTGCGCGGACTGATGAAGATATTGCTTGGAGGTTTCCCCCACGTCAATCCCTCGAATGTGTTCACTTCCTGAAGTGATTGTCTGATGGATTCCCCGGCAAACCTCCGAACGGGTGGCGCCGGGAGCTCGACGGGCACCGCCGGGTGCAGACCGTGACCGACGGTGACCCTGCGCGCCCGGCGCAGGCCTCACGGGCAGGCGCCGGGCCAGTGCCTCTGCGGACCCGGTGACGGCTGCCCGGTCGTGCACCATCATTGATGCCTAGTCGTGACCGGAGGGGTGGCCCCTGGTGCATCGTCAGTTGACGCCGCACGATACGGTGGCAGAACACCAGGACGGTTGCGCGAAGGCCGTCTGTCACGGATAGTCTTCGCCTCACGGCCCTGGCGCCTCGTAGGGGTGGGAATTCAGATGGAACACATGCAAGTGCGGACTCGGCCCCGCGTGCCGGCGATCCAATGCGGTGTCGGCGCGACCGGCCGCCGGATCGAGCGACACCTGGCTGTGCTCGGCGCACCCGCACTCCCGGCGGTGGACACCGCCGAGGCGCTCGGGTTGATAAGGGAGCTGACGCCGCGCGGCGTCAGTGCCCCGACCGCGCCGCGCCGCCACGTGCGGGTGTCGCTGCTGGCGCCGCTGCGCCGGCTGCGGCGGAGCCTCTTCGGGAGTCGCGGCTAGCTCCGCGCCGCCCGGCATCCGGCCCGACGGACCCCAGGGACCGTCGGGTCATTGGTGTGCCCGCGGCCGGGTCCGGCGGGTGCGCGGCCGGGTCCGGCGGGTGGAGTGACGTTCCGGGAGCCGGCGCCCGAACCCGTCAGCCTACGGCACCTTGCCTCCCTGGCAAGGGGAGTCGGCGAGGCGGGCCGGTCCACCCCCGGACGTGGGTGAGGATGACGGCATGGCGGACAACACCCACTCCACGCCCTTCCGGACCACCACCATCGAGATCACCACGGGCAGCCGCGAGGTCGCCCTCGACATCACCGACCGCTGCGCCGCGTTCCTCACCGACCACGCCGCCGGACGCGACGGCCTGCTCAACGTCTTCGTGCCGCACGCCACGGCCGGCATCGCCGTGCTGGAGACCGGCTCGGGCAGCGACGACGACCTCCTCGCCACCCTGCGCGACCTGCTCCCCGCCGACGACCGCTGGCGCCACCGGCACGGCAGCCCCGGCCACGGGCGCGACCACGTCGTCCCCGGCCTGGTCGCCCCGCACGCCACGCTGCCCGTGATCGGCGGCCAACTCGCGCTGGGCATCTGGCAGTCGGTCGTCCTGGTCGACACCAACGGCGACAACCCGCGCCGGACGGTCCGGCTCTCGTTCCTGGGCTGACGCGGCCGCTACCGCGTCCCGGCCGTTCCGGGGGAGTCGGTTCCGGGGGACTCCGTTCCCTGGGACTCCGTCCCGGCGACGGCGGCGGTCACCGCGGCGAGGTAGCCCTCGATCGCCAGGTACTGGCAGAGCACCGCCACCGGGCGGCCGAGCCGGGCGTACCAGGCGGCGAGCCGGGCGAACGCGGTCACCTCGAACCAGACCTCGCCCGCCGCGTCCATGGTCACCACGAACGCCTCCTCGCCGCACTCGGGGTGCCCGGGCAGCGTGCCGTACCCGAAGCCGATCCGGTCCGGCTCGTCCACGGTCCACACCACCCGGCACGGGATCACCACGCGCGGCCACCGCAGCCGGGGCAGGGCCAGCCGCAGCAGGACGGTCGCGCCCGTCTCGGCCGGGGCGTACGGGTGGACGGCGAAGCCGGTGCCGAGCTGGCAGCCCCAGCCGAGGACGTACCTCCCGGCCCGCTCCAGCACGGCGGGCCCGTGTCCGAGGTGGACGCGCCGCCGCAGCTGCGCGTACCCGGACGGCAGCCGGGCACTCTTGGTGGCGCCCACCTCGGGGTAGTTGGGCGAGGCGGTACGGGCGGCGGCCAGGCGCCGGGCGAGGGTCTCGGACACGGGGCCACCGTACGGGAGGGCGGTCGGCCGGGAGCACCCCGGGGGCCGGGGCCCGGGGGCGGCGGCCTGCCCGGCCCCCGCCCCGGTCCGGCGTGGCCTTGCTCCGGCGCCGGGGCCGGAGTAGGAAGGCGGGCATGAACGACGAAGCGGTGACGGACGTGCGGCCCGGGGGCGGCGGGACGGACGACGGCGCGGTCTGCGCCCTGGCGCCCGAGGGGGCCGCGGCGGCCGAGGCCGCGCTGGGGCACGGTCCCGGGCCGACCGGGCCGCGTGCCGACTGCGTGCTCTGCGGCGGGCCGACCGAGCTGCCCGCCGACCGGCCGGGCAGCACGCTCTGCCCGGTCTGCGCCTGGCAGCAGGCGCAGCGGATCGCCTGCTCGGGCTGACCCCCCGGAATCCCCGGGACCGGCCCCGGCGCCCCCGGCACGCGTCCCCGACGCGTCAACGGCACCCGAGGGAGCGGTAGTTCCACCCGGCCGCCCGCCACGCGGCCGGGTCGAGCACGTTGCGCCCGTCGACCAGGTTGCGTGCGGCCACCAGCGGGTCCAGCGGCCCGGGGGTGAGCGCCGCGAACTCCCGCCACTCGGTCAGCAGCAGGACGGCGTGCGCCCCGCGGGCCGCCTCGGTGGCCGAGGTGGCGTAGCCGAGCTCGGGGTACGCCTTGCGGGCGTTGTCCAGCGCCGCGGGGTCGTACACGGCGACCGTCCCGCCCTGGGTGCCGATCGCCGCCGCCACGTCGAGGGCGGGGGAGTCCCGGATGTCGTCGGACTCCGGCTTGAACGCCGCGCCCCGGACGGCGATGCGGCGGCCCTCGAAGGAGCCGCCGACCAGCTCCCGGGCGAGGTCCACAACGCGGGTGCGGCGGCGCAGGTTGATCGCGTCGACGTCCCCGAGGAAGTCCAGTGCCCGGCCGGCCCCCAGCTCGTCGGCGCGGGCCCGGAAGGCCCGGATGTCCTTGGGCAGGCAGCCGCCGCCGAAGCCGAGCCCGGCCTGCAGGTTCCCCGTTCGTCAGCAACAGCTGATCATTTTGGGGAATGAACGGCACCACTTCAAGGTCTAGACCAGCCGTTTCCCGGGCCCGCCGTCCCGCCGGCGGGACATGACCGCGTCAGGCCCCTGCGGGCGACCGGTCCTTTTCCCCGGCTTCGGGCGGAACCGGCGCATCCCGGTCATCCCCACCGGAGTGGGACATCGCGGCGTGGCGCATCGCGGGGCCGGGCGACCCGCGACCCCTGGCGTCCCGCCGGCCCCGGCCGCCACAATCGCCGGACCCGTGCCCACCGCCGAAGGGATTCCCCGTGACCGTCCGGGAGAGCGTCTCCGCTCACGGGCTGCCCGTGCGCGTCCAGCACCGGCTGAACCCGTACGCCTACATGCTCGACGACTAGGGGTTCGCCGGGCTGCTGACGGAGCTCGCCCTGCGCCGCGCCGGGAGCATCTGGCGCAACCACACCGCCGCACCCGCCGACGCGCCCCGCGGCCGCTACCCCCGGGCGAGCATGGGCTTCGTCCTGCCGGACCCGACGGCCGCCCGCTGGGTGCCCGACGAGCAGGCCGTCCTGGCGGTCGTCACCGTCGGCGAGGACGGCCACCGCTTCCTGGTCAACGCCGCCGCCAAGGCCGCCGGCCACCGCCGGCTCGGGCGCAACCACGGCGAGGCCTCCTGGTCGACCCCCACCTGTGCGGCGGCGGCGCGTTCCGCTACGGGTACTCCGCCGAGGTCCGCGGCCAGATCGTCGGGGCGAGCTCCCAGTCCCCCCGACCAGGACCTCCACGAGGCCGGACGGCTCGCCGCCGACCTGGTCAACGCCGTCGCCGAGCACCACCTCGCCTGGGAGGAGCGGGTCGGCCCCGGCGACTGGTACGCCACCACCGACGAACCCCACCCGTCCTGGCGCGCCATGGTCGCCTTCGCCACCCCGGCGGCCACGCGCTGACGCTCCCGGACCGCCGTCAGGCGTCCTCGCGCGCGGCCAGGGCGAGCGTCGAGCCGTGCCGGCCCTTGCGGACCAGCAGCTGCGCCGGGATCCGGGACTTCAGGTCGGCGACGTGGCTGACGATGCCGACCGCGCGGTCCCGCTCCCGCAGGCCGTCGAGGACGTCCATCACCTCCTCCAGCGTCTGCTCGTCCAGCGTGCCGAAGCCCTCGTCGATGAAGAGGGTGTCCAGCGGCATGCCGCCCGCCTCGTCCGTGACCACGTCGGCCAGGCCGAGGGCCAGCGCCAGCGAGGCGAAGAAGCTCTCGCCGCCGGACAGCGTCGCGGTGTCCCGCTCGGTGCCGGTCCAGGCGTCGACCACGCGCAGCGCGAGGCCCGAGCGCTTGTTGCCGGTGCTCCGGCCGTCGCTGTGGACGAGGGTGTACCGGCCGCCGGACATCCGCACCAGGCGGTTGCTGGCCGCGTCGGCCACCTGCTCCAGCCGCGCGGCCAGGACGTACGACTCCAGGCGCATCCGCAGCCGGTTCTCCGCCGAGGTGCCGGCGGCGAGGGCGGCCAGCCGGTTGATCCTGGCGAACCGGTCCAGCGCCGGGGCCAGCGAGGCGGCCAGCTCCGCCAGCCGCCGGCCGATCACGGCGAGCGCCGCGCAGCGCTCACGGGCCGCCTCCTGCGCGGCGTGCGCCCGGCGCAGCCGGTCGACGGCCGCCTGGAGGCGGGTCTGGGCACCCGGCAGGTCGGCCGGCGGGCAGGCCGCGGCCGCGGCGAGCTCGGGCTCGGTGAGCTGCTGCTGCAGCGCCGCCAGCTCCGAGTGGTACCGCGTGAGACGGCCTTCCAGCTGCTCGCGCTGCTCCTTCGGCAGCAGGACGGCCGCGGCCTCCTCCGCACCCGGGAAGCCGGCCGTCGCGGCCGCCCGGGCCAGCTCGTCGTCGGCGTCCCGCAGCCGCAGCGCCGCCTCCGCCCCGGCCCGCACCGCCTCCGCGAGCGCCGCCACGGCGGCGGCGAGCCGGGCCAGCGCCGCAGCCCGGTCGGCCACCGAGGGCGCGTCGCCGCGGGCCGCCGCGACCTTGCGGCCCAGCTCCTCCTGCTCGGCGCCGAGCGCCTGGATCCGGTCGGTGAGCACGGCGGTGCGCTCACCGGCGTCGCGCAGTTCGGCGAGCCGGCGGTTCCGGTCGTCCGCCAGCCGCTCCAGCTGACGGGTGACCGGGCCCAGCGACTCCGCCGCCCGCAGCGCCTCCCGGCGCTCCCGCTCCACCGCGGCCAGCGCCTCCGCGAGGGACTCCACGCCGTCCGGCCCGGCCGCACCGGCCGCGGCCGCCTCCCGCACCCGCAGGCCGGCCAGCTCCCGCTCGGCGGCGTCCGCCGCCTGCTCGGCCGCCGCCTGGGCGGCCCGGGCGAGCTCCTCGTCCTCCGCGTCGACCTGACCGCCGGCCGGCCGGGCCGGCTCCGGGTGCTCCGGCGAACCGCAGACCCGGCAGGCCTCGCCCGTCCGCAGCTGCGCCGCGAGCTCGGCGGCCATGCCGGTCAGCCGGCGCTCGCGCAGGTCCTGGCTGTGCTCGCGGGCGTCCAGCGCCCCGGCGCGCAGGGCGAGCGCACGCGGCTCGGCCGCGCCGATCTCCGCCCGCAGGCCGTCCCGGCGGCGGGCCGCGGCCACCCGCTCCGTGACCTCGGCGTGCCGGGCGTCCAGCTGCTCGACCCGGGTGCCGGCCGCCCGGGCGGCCGTCTGCTCCTCCTGCAGCCCGCCGAGCCGGCCGTCGAACTCGGCCAGCCAGTCGGAGGCCTCCTCGGCGAGCTCCTCGGCCCGGCGCCGGTCGGCGTCCAGCGACTGCTGCTCGCGGCCGAGCGCCACGCACCGCCGCTCGTCGGCCCGGGCCGCCTCCAGCCGGACCACCTCGGCCCGCAGCCGCTGCTCGGCCAGGGCCAGCT
>NZ_JBEYVJ010000066.1:0-31151 GCF_040643935.1 Kitasatospora sp. NPDC047058
CCGGCCGGTCCGCCGGCGGCCGCGGGGCGCGGCGCGGGGCGCGGGCTGCGGAACACGGGAAGGCGCAGGGTGCCGAGTGCGAGAATGGCAGCCGACATCCGGTCAATTTCTCCTCGGGGTGGATCCGTTGAGCGCCGACATCACCGAACTGCTGACCCAGGCCGGCCCGCTGCTGACGGGCGCCCTGACCACCTACGGCACCGCCGTGCTCACCCGCGCCGAGAACGCCGCGATGGACGCCGCGGTGGACGCCACCGCCGACTCCGGCCGCCGGTTCCTCCAGCGCGTCTGGCGCCGTGGCGACGCCGCCCGGCGCGCCGAGCTGGAGACCGCGGTCGAGGCCGCCGACGAGGACCCGGAGGCCGTCGCGGCGGCGCTGCGCCTGCACCTGCGCCGCGTCCTCGCCGAGGACGCGGAGCTCCGCCAGGAGCTCGCCGACCTCCTCGCCGCCCGGCCCACGCCCTCGATCACCATCACCGCCCACGGCGAGCGGTCGATCGCGGCGTACTCCATCGGCACCGCCGTCACCGGCGACGGGCACCGCGTCGGCTCGTGACCGACCCCGCCACCGCCGCCGGCACCGCGGTCACCGCCGCCGGCGAGCGCTCCATAGCCGCGCACACCATCGGCACCGCCATCACCACCGACCAGGTGGTGATCGCCGCCGACGCCGTCACGTCCGCCCGCGACACCCCGGCCCCGCCTGGCACCAACAACCTGGCCCCGCCCCCGCTCTGCGTCGGCCGCGCGGACGAACTCGCCTGGCTGCGAAGGGTGCCGACCTCCGACGGCGGCTCGGCTGTCACCCAGGCGCCCACCGTCCACGGCCTCGGCGGCATCGGCAAGACCACCCTCGCGCTCTCCTACGCGCACCTGCACCGCGACGACTACGTGCTCACCTGGTGGATCAACGCCGAGTCCCCGGCCCGCATCGAGCAGTCACTCGCCGCCCTCACCGCCCGGCTCGCGCCCGGCTGGGCCGCACAGGCCGGCGAACCGGAGCGGATCGCCTGGGCGCTCAACTGGCTGCACTGGCACCCTGGTTGGCTGATCGTCCTGGACAACGCCGAGGAGCCCCGCGACCTGCGCCGCTACCTCGGTCCCCTCACCGGCGGCCACCTGCTGATCACCACCCGCCGCGCCACCGGCTGGCCCCGCGGCATCGCCACCCGCGCCCTCGGCACCCTCGCGCCGGAGGAGTCCGCCGCCCTGCTCTGCGACCACGCCCTGGACGGCGCCGAACCCACCGCGCGCCAGCTCGCGGACGCCCGCGCGCTCGCCGCCGACCTCGGCCACCTCCCGCTCGCCCTGGACCAGGCCGGTGCCTACCTCGCGCAGAACCGCACGGTCTCCATCGGGGCCTACCACCGCAGGCTCGCCGGCAAGCTCGACCGGGCCGCCGACGGCATCGACGCCGAACGCACCATCGCGCGCATCTGGAACCAGACGCTCGCCGTCCTCACCACGCGCAACCCGCTCGCCGTCGAGGTCCTGCACACCCTCGCCTGGCTCGCCCCCGACGACATCCCGGTCAGCCTGCTCCACCACCTGGACGACGAGGACGACGCGCTCGCCGAGGCCCTCGGCGTCCTCCACGGCTACAGCATGATCACTCTCACCCCGGACACGGTGAGCATCCACCGCCTCCTCCAGACCGTTCTGCGCACGGCCCCGGGCAACCCGGGCCGCGCGGCCGCCGAACACGCCCTCGTCGCGGCGTTCGACGCCCTGCCCGAGCCGCCCGAGTACCTCCCCGCCCCCGAGTGGGACGCCCTCGTCCCCCACCTCACCGCCCTCGCGGCCACCACCCCGCCCGGCGACCCCGACGGCCCGGTGGTGGGGCATTACCACCCCGCCGCCCAGTACCTCTACCGGCGCGGCCACGACGCCCGCGCCGTCCCCCTCCGCGAGATCCACGCCGCCCACTGCGCGCGGACCCTCGGGGAATCCCATCCGGACACCCTGACCAGCCGGCACAACCTCGCCCTCGCCTACCGAATGGCCGGCGACCTCGAACGCGCCATCCCCCTATACGAGACCATCCTCGCCGAACGTGAACAGGCCCTCGGCCACACCCACCCCGGAACCCTGACCACCCGGAACAACCTCGCGGTCGCCTACCAGGCGGCCGGCGACCTCCAGCGCGCCATCCCCCTCCTCGAAACCACCCTCGCCCAACACGAAGAAGCCCTCGGCGACACCCACCTTCACACCCTCCTCAGCCGCAGCACCCTCGCCGTCGCTTACCGGGCGGCCGGCGACCTCCAGCGCGCCATCCCCCTCCTCGAAACCACCCTCGCCCAACGCGAGGAGGCCCTCGGCAACGGTCACCACAGCACCCTGATCAGCCGGCACAATCTCGCCGTTGCCTACATTGCAGCCGGGGACCTCGAACACGCCGTCTCCCTCTTCGAAACCACCCTCGCCCAATGCGAGCAGACCCTCGGCGACACCCACCCCCAGACCCTCGTCAGCCGCGAGGCCCTCGCCCACGCCCGCGCAGAACTCGACGCCACCCGCCCCTGACCCGCGGCACGTGCCACGCCAGCGCCACGCCCGCCAGCCCGGTCACCAGCGCGCACACGCCCAGCCACCCCGCGGAGGCCGACATCACCCACCGGGCCCGGCAGTTGGCCGGCGGGGGCGCCCGGCTGCTCTTCTCCGACCTGCACCCCAATGTGCGGTGGCACGACGGCGCGCTGCACATCGCCCGGATGAGCCGCCGGCACCAGGTGGCCGCGGCGGGGCGCGGGCTGCCGCTCATGCCGTCGCTGTTCGCGTACAAGCCCGTCTCACCGATGGACCCGGGCGAGCCGCCCATGCTGGCCTATCCGAGCCGGGGCATCGCCACCCTGTGGACCTCGGCGGCCACCGGCCCGGACGCCGCCGGCGCACTCGCCGGCCTGCTCGGCGCACCTCGGGCCCGGCTCCTGGACCTCCTCGCCGAGCCGCTGACCACGGCCGACCTCGCCCGCCGTGACGCCGAGCGCCGTCTCGCAGCACCTGCGCGCCCTGCACGCGGCCGGCCTGGTCACCCGCACCCGGGACGGCCGGCACGTGCTCTACCACCGCAGCACCCTCGGCGACCGCCTCGTCACCGGCCGCCCGGCCGGCTGACGGGCGGACTGCTCGCCCCCGGCCCCGGCCGAGCCGCACGCAGCACCGAGGGCCGGCCGCTCGAAGCGGGCCGGCCCTCGGTGTCCTCGCGGAGGACCGCTACCGCTATGCGGTGCGCCGCAGCAGCGCCAGGTACATCGCGTCCGTGCCGTGGAGGTGCGGCCAGAGCTGGACGTCCGGGCCATCACCGAGCGACGGCAGGCCCGGCAGTAGCGGCCGCGCGTCGATCCACTCGACCCGCCCGCCCTGCTCGCGCAGCACGTCGTCCACCACCGCCCGGGTCTCCGCCAGGTGCGGCGAGCAGGTCGCGTAGCCGACGACGCCGCCGATCCGGGTGGCGTCGACGGCCGAGCGCAGCAGGTCCCGCTGGAGCGGGCCGAAGGCGGCGACGTCCTGCGGCCGGCGGCGCCAGCGCGCCTCCGGGCGGCGGCGCAGCGCACCGAGGCCGGAGCAGGGGACGTCCACCAGCACGCGGTCGAAGCCGCCCTCCCGCCAGGCGGGGCGCGTGCCGTCGGCGGCGATCACCGTGTACGGGCCGGGGTTGCCCTCCAGGGCCCGGGCGACCAGCCGCGCCCGGTGCGGCTGCTTCTCGCTGGCGACCAGGGCGGCGCCGCGCTCCGCGGCGAGCGCGGCGAGCAGCGCGGCCTTGCCGCCGGGGCCGGCGCAGCCGTCCAGCCAGAGCCGGTCGGGGCCGTCGAGCGGCGCCGCGGCGAGGGCGAGCGCGACCAGCTGGCTGCCCTCGTCCTGGACGCCGGCCCGGTTCTCCCGGACGGCGGTCAGCGCGCCCGGGTCGCCGCCCTCGGCGAGCCGCAGCGCGTACGGGGACCAGCGGCCGGGCTCGGCCTCGGGGAGGGCGTCGGCGAGTTCGCCGACGGTGGCCCGGCCGGGGCGGGCGACCAGGGTGACCTCGGGCCGCTCGTTGTCGGCGCGCAGCAGTTCCTCGACGGCGGTGCGGCCGGAGGCCTGGGGCTGCCAGCGGCCGAGCGAGTCCCAGAGCGCGGCGACGACCCAGCGCGGGTGGGAGTGGACGACGGCGAGGTGGTCCTCGGCGTCCTCGTCGTACGGCGGGGCGACCTGCTCGATCCAGGCGTCCAGGTCGTGGGCGCTGATCCGGCGGAGCACGGCGTTGACGAACTTGGCCTTGCCGTCGCCGAGGACCACCCGGGCCAGCTCCACGGTGGCCGAGACGGCGGCGTGGCTGGGGACGCGGGTGGCGAGCAGCTGGTGGGCGCCGAGCGACAGCACGTCGAGGACCGGCGGGTCGACCTTGCTGAGCGGGCGGTCGATGCAGGCGGCGATGATCGCGTCGTAGGTGCCCTGCAGGCGCAGGGTGCCGTAGACCAGTTCGGTGGCCAGGGCGGCGTCGCGCCGGTCCATGCCCTTCTGCTCGGCCTCGCGGAGGAGGGACGGCAGGATCAGGTTGGCGTAGGCGTCGCGCTCGTCGACGGCGCGCAGGGCGCGGAACGCGACGATCCGGGCCGGGTCCTTCTTCGGGCGGCGGTGCGGCCGGGGCGCGCGCTTGGCGCCGGGGGTGCTGCTGGGCGTGCTCATACCTGTGTGCCTCAAAGTGCTGCGGGGGTTATCAGAGGAACAGTAACGCGAATCCCGGGCCCGGGCTCCCGGCCCCGCCCCCGGTCTCCCGGCCGTCGGCGGTCTCCGTCGGCCGTACACACCCCAGTAAGGTGATCATCTGGCCGCCGGGGAGGCGGACCACACACCAAGGGGGGTTCCACGGGGATGAGTTCACGCCGGGTTTCGGGACGGGTTTCGGGACGGATCGCGTCCGCCGCCGCGGTACTGCTGCTGGTCGGCTCCTGCAGCAGCGGGGGCGGCCAGGGCGGCGGCAACGGCCGAGCCACCACCGGCGCCTCCGGCGCCACCACGGCCACGGCGGCGCCGACGCCCAGCGCCTCGGCCACGCCGCGCCGGAGCTTCGACCCGCCGTCCGCGTTCGACCGGGCCAAGGGCGTGCCGCTCCCCGTCGAGGCCAAGGCGTCCGCGGTCCTCCTCGACGGCCTGACCGCCTACCTCCCGGCCAAGGAGGGTCTCCGGGCGGTCGACCTGACCACCGGCCAGGTGGTCGGCACGGCCCCCACCCAGCAGCCCGCCGGCCTCGCCGAGACCCCGGTGCTCGCCGAGGTGGGCGGCAGGCGCCTGGTGATCGGTTCCTTCCCGGAGATTGTCCGCGGCCAGGGCACCTCCGTGGACCACGCGGTCGCCGAGCTGGTGGCCATGGACGCCGGCACCCGCGCGCCCGCCTGGTCACTGCCGCTCGACCTGCCGCAGGGCTTCGCCGAGTACAAGTACGCGACCCTGCTCGGCGTGCGCGGCACCACGGCGGTGCTCGCCGTCTCGGACTCCGACCACGGCGCCGTCCTCGCGGTGGACCTCGCCGCCAGGAAGACCCTCTGGACGCAGAACGGCTTCTTCGGGGCCGCCCTCACCGAGGGCCAGGTCGTCGGCATCGTCTCCCAGGACGGTGTCCGGCAGAAGCTGTCGGCGCTCGACCTCGCCGACGGGAAGACCGCCTGGAGCGCTGCGGCCGACTCGTACGAGACGACGGTGCGCCCGGCCGGTCCGGCCACGGTGGTGGTCCAGGGCCGGGACTACGGCTCGGCCAAGAACTTCGCCTGGCTGGTGGACGGCACGACCGGCAAGCAGACGCTCGACTTCTCCGGCGGGTTCACGCACACCTGCACCTACGACGGCCGCTCGGTG
Source organism: Kitasatospora sp. NPDC047058 (assembly GCF_040643935.1). NCBI lineage: Bacteria > Bacillati > Actinomycetota > Actinomycetes > Kitasatosporales > Streptomycetaceae > Kitasatospora > Kitasatospora sp. NPDC047058. The sequence continues at coordinate 5,836 of NZ_JBEYVJ010000066.1, forward strand.
ACCGTCTGCGCCACCGAGTCCACGGCCTTCGCGGTCGAGCCCACGACCGGCAAGGTGCTCTGGAAGCTCCCGGACGACGCGAACACCCGGGTCTCGCCGAGGGTCACCGCGGTCCGGCACGGCGTCGTCTACGGGACCACCAGGAACGGCCCGGTCACGCTGGACGCCACCACCGGTCAGGACCGGCCCGGCAGCCCGCAGCTCGCACCGGTCGCCGTCGACGAGTACGTCGGCCTCGCCCCGGCCGAGGGCACCGGCCAGGCCCTCACCGCGTACCCCGCCACCGGCTGACTCCCCCGGCCGTCCGGCCGGTGATCATCCGACGGTGCGCGGCGGACGCGACCCCCGCGAGCCCGGGGGCGTGGCCGTCTTCACCGGCCCCGAGGGCCTGCGCCTCTGCTTCGGCATCACCAACAACTCCGCCACCGGCACCCGCCGGTTCGACCTCTACTACAAGGTCTGACCGTGACGGGTGGCGGGCCGGCCGCGCCGTCCCGCCACCCCGACCGGTCCCGGCGGGGTGGCGCCCTCCGGTCACTCCTCGCCGGTCAGTCCTCGCCGACGAGGCCGAACCGCTCGCCGGACTCGATCCGCGCACCCCGCGCCCAGTCGGCGGCCCGCATCGCCTTCTTGCCCTGCGGCCGCACCTCGCCCAGTTCGACCTCGTGACTGCCGGTGCCGACCCGGACGCTGTTCTTGCCGACCGCCAGCTCGCCGGGCGCCAGCGCCGACGAGTCGGTCACCAGCGTGACCGGGCCGGTGATCTTGAGCCGCTCGCCGCGGAACACCGTCCACGCGCCGGGCGCGGGGGCGCAGCCGCGCACCACGCGGTCGACCCGGAGGGCGGGGTGGGTCCAGTCGATCCGGGCGTCCTCGACGGTGATCTTCGGCGCGAGGGTGACGCCCTCGGCGGGCTGCGGGACGGCGTGCAGGGCGCCGTCGGCGATGCCGTCCATGGTGGCGGCGAGCAGCCGGGCGCCGGAGTGGGCGAGCCGCTCCAGCAGTTCGCCGCTGGTGTCGGCGGGGCGGATCTCCTCGGTGAGGACGCCGAAGACCGGCCCGGAGTCGAGGCCCTGCTCGATCAGGAAGGTGGACGCCCCGGTGACCTCGTCGCCGGCCAGCACGGCGTGCTGGACGGGGGCGGCGCCGCGCCAGGCGGGCAGCAGCGAGAAGTGCAGGTTCACCCAGCCGTGCGTGGGGATCTCCAGCGTGCCGGGCCGCAGCAGCGCACCGTAGGCGACCACCGGGCAGCAGTCCGGGGCGAGTTCGGTGAGCCGGGCGACGAAGTCCGGGTCGCTGGGCTTCGCCGGCTTGAGGACCTCGATCCCGGCCTCCTCGGCGCGCTGGGCGACGGGGCTGGCGACCAGCTTGCGGCCGCGCCCGGCGGGGGCGTCGGGGCGGGTGACCACCGCGACGACCTCGTGCCGGTCGGAGGCGAGCAGGGCGTCCAGGGCGGGAACGGCGACCTCGGGGGTGCCGGCGAACACGAGGCGCATCAAGTGCCTTTCTGGTAGCGGGACTTCACAAAACGAGCGGGCTCGGCAGCCGGGGCGGTCTCAGCGCGCCGAGCCGAAGGTGCTGTGCGGCGAGATCCTGACGACGGGCGCGGGCCCGCCGCCCCAGTCGGTCTCGCGGATCGCCTTCATCGCGGCCTTGCGCCGCTCGCGGTCGAGCCGGTCGATGAAGATGATCCCGTCGAGGTGGTCGGTCTCGTGCTGGATGCAGCGCGCGAGCAGCTGGGTGCCCTCGATGGTGACCGGGTCGCCGTACATGTTGAAGCCCTTGGCGACCACCCCGTACGCGCGCTTGGTGTCGTAGCGCAGCCCGGGGAGCGAGAGGCAGCCTTCGGGGCCGTCCTGCTCCTCCTCGGTGAGCGACAGGTCGGGGTTGATCAGGTGCCCGATGACGCCGTCCACGCGGTAGGTGAACACCCGCAGCGAGATGCCGAGTTGGGGCGCGGCCAGGCCGGCGCCGGGGGCGTCGAGCATGGTGTCGGTGAGGTCCCGGACGAGGGTGCGCAGCTCCTTGTCGAAGGTGGTCACGGGCTTCGCGGTGGCCCGGAGGACCGGGTCCCCGAAGATGCGGATCGGCTGGATCGCCACGGGCTGCGGGCTCCTGTCGCTCGGACTTCGGGACGCTGGCTTCGGACTTCGGACGGACTGCGGACCGCCGACCTCGGACTGCAGACGTTCGGGCGGGAACACCGGCGTGCGGACGCCGGGCCGCCGTCAAGTCTATGCAATCCCACCGCCCCCGTTCCGGCCACGCCCGGGCATCTGGCATATCCCGACTCGCCCGGCTGCGTGACCCCGGCCCCCGGTCCGGCGTTGGTCAAGTGAGATTGACCGGGGCCGGAGCGCGCGGAACACCGTGTTCCGGCCGAGCTGAACCGTACGGAAGGTGGCACGTAGGCCATGGCCGAGCAGATCAATCACGATGCCCGGGCGCGGGCGAGCCTGCACCTGCTGGTGCGGGACATCGAGCGGGTGAGGCGGCAGGTCGACGCGCTGCGGACCCTCACCGCCCAGCTGGGCAACGTCTACCGTCCGCGCCGCCCGAGCACCTCGGCCGGGTTCGTGGTGTACGGACGGGCGCCGGCGCCGACGGTGCGGCTGGCGCAGGAACTGCGCGAGAGCGTGGAGACGCTGGTCGCGGCGGCGGTCGAGTTCGACCGGGCGCTGGGATTCTCCTGGGACTCGGTGGGCTCGGCCCTCGGGGTCACCAAGCAGGCGGTGCACCGGCGGTACGGGATGCGCCGGCCGACCAGCGAGCTGCTGGCGGCCGGCGGGGTGCCGGCCTCCGGTGTGCCGGGGCCGGGCCGGCCGGACCGCACCGAGGAGCTGCCCGCCGTGTCCGCCCCGACCGGGCTGGCCGCGACCGTCCCGGCGGCCCGCCAGGGCGGCCTGGACCGCAGCGCGCTGGACCGCGCGGCGATGGACCGCTCCGGCGCCCTGCGCGGCTGAGCAGCAGCGCGGCCCGGGTGGGGAGCGGCGCACTCAGCCGCCCCTCACCCGGCCCGGCCGCCCACCCCGGCGACCCGTACCGGCTCCCGGAACCGGCGCGCGCCTCACCCCGCACGCCTCACCCCGCCCGCCTCACCCGATGTCCGTCGGGTCGATCCGCACCTTCACCGGCTCCGGCGTGCGCAGCGCGATCCGCGCGATCTGCGCGGCCTTGAGCGCCCCCGCCAGCGCCGCCCCCTGCCCCGGCGGCACCCGCAGCAGCGCCCGTTCCTGCTCCTCCCCCCGCAGCGCCGGGACCGGCACCGGGCCGAGCACGTCGGCCTCCGACGGCAGCCGGATCAGCCCGAGCAGGTCCGCGACGGCCGCCGGGCTGCCGGTCACCGAGGCCATCCGCGACACCGGCGGGAAGTGCAGCTGCGCCCGCTCGTCCAGCTCCAGCCCGGCGTGGCCGAGCGGGTCCCAGCGGACCAGCGCCTGCACCGGCCGCGCGGTGGGCTCGGCGACCACCACCACCGTGCCGCCCTCGGCCGACGGCTTCACCAGGGCGGCGGCGGCCAGCCAGAGCCGGAGGGTCTCCTCGCCGGCCCGCAGGTCGGGGCGGCCGAGCAGGGCCCAGCCGTCCAGCAGCAGGGCCGCCGCGTACCCGCCGCCCTCGACCACCGGCTCGGCGCCCGGCGTGGAGATCACCAGCGCCGGCTCGTCCGGGACGCTGGCCAGCACGGCGTCCCGCCCCGAGGTCCGCACCGGCACCCGCGGGAACGCCTTGCCCAGCTCCTCCGCCGTGCGCCGCGCGCCGACCACCTGGGCCCGCAGCCGGAACGAGCCGCACTCCGGGCAGTGCCAGTCCTGCTCCGGCTGCCCGCACCAGCCGCAGTGCAGCGGCGCCTCCGCCGAGGCGGCCTCCAGCGGGCCCTCGCAGCGCCGGCACCGGGCGGGCGTGCGGCACCGGCCGCAGGCCAGCCGCGGGACGTAGCCGCGCCGCGGCACCTGGATCAGCACCGGCCCGCCGGCCGCGAGCGCCTCCCGGGCGGCCTCCCAGGCCACCGAGGGCAGCCGGGCGGCCTGGGCGGCGGCGTCCCGGTGCTGGTCCTGGTCGGTGACGGTGCGGACCCGGGGCGCCACCTGCCGGACGGTCTCCCGGTCGGCGGTGAGCGGCCGGGCCCACCCGGTGCGGACCAGCTGCGCTCCCTCGACGGTCACCGCGTGCCCGCCGAGCAGGACGGCGGCCCCCTCCTCGGCGGCGCGCAGCAGCGCCACCTCCCGGACGTGCGGGTGCGGGGCGCGCGGGTCGCTGTGGCTGCCGTCGCCGTCGGACCAGACGACCACCAGCCCGAGGTCGCGGACCGGGGCGAACATCGCGGCGCGGGTGCCGATGGCGGCGTGCACCGAGCCGCGGCTCACCGTCAGCCAGCGCCGGTACCGTTCGCGCGGGCCGAGGTCGGCCGCCAGCGTGGCGTGCAGGCCCTCGCCCAGCAGCCCGGTGAGCGCCTGGTCCACCCGGGCCACCGAGCGGCCGTCCGGCAGGACGACCAGCGCGCCGCGCCCGCTCGCCAGCGTGGCGGCGACCGCCCGGGCGATCTCGTACGGCCAGCCGGGGCCGGGCAGCGCCGTCCAGACCGCGCGGGGGGTGCCGCCGCCGGCCAGCGCGGTGAGGAAGTCCGGCCCGGCGGGGTAGCGCGACCAGCCGCCGGGCGCCGGTGCGGCGGGCCGGGGCCGGGGGCCCGGCGAGGCCTCGGCCTCGGCCTTGGCGTGCCGGGGCGGGACGGCGAGCTGGAGGACGTCCGCCAGGGTGCCCGCGTACCGGTCGGCGACGGTCCGGCAGAGCCGCAGCAGCTGCGGGGTGAGCACGGGCTCGGGCGAGAGCACCTGGGCGAGCGGGGCCAGCGGGCCGGCGAAGTCGCTCTTCTCCAGCCGCGCGACGATGAACCCGTCGTGCAGTTCGCCGCCCTCGCGCTGGCCCTTGACCACCCGCGCGCCGAACCGCACCCGGACCCGCACCCCCGGCTGGGCCTCCTCCGCCATCGCGGCGGGCACCGCGTAGTCGAAGAACTTGTCGATGGTCAGCACGCCCTTGTCGACCACCACCCGGGCGACCGGCAGGTGCTCGGCCCGTTTGGCACCGCGCCACGTCCGGGGCTTGGCCCGGCGGACCGTCTCCCGGATGAACGCCAGCTGCTCCGGGCCCCCGCTCTCCTCTGTGCTGCTCATCGCCCCAAGTAGTACCAGGTCACACCGACAGGGCGGACTGCGCCCGCACGAAAACGCGCAGGCGGTGGCCACCCCCACCGGGGGCACCACCGCCTGCGGTCAGACGATCGGATCAGCCGGTCAGTCCTCGACGGCCTTCTTCAGCTGCTCGACCCGGTCGGTCCGCTCCCAGGTGAAGTCCGGCAGCTCACGGCCGAAGTGGCCGTAGGCGGCGGTCTGGGCGTAGATCGGGCGGAGCAGGTCCAGGTCGCGGATGATCGCGGCCGGGCGCAGGTCGAAGACCTCGGTGACGGCCTTCTGGATGGCCAGGACCGGAACGGTCTCCGTGCCGAAGGTCTCCACGAACAGGCCGACGGGCTCGGCCTTGCCGATGGCGTAGGCGACCTGGACCTCGGCGCGGCGGGCCAGGCCCGCGGCGACGATGTTCTTGGCGACCCAGCGCATGGCGTAGGCGGCCGAGCGGTCGACCTTGGACGGGTCCTTGCCGGAGAAGGCGCCGCCGCCGTGGCGGGCCATGCCGCCGTACGTGTCGATGATGATCTTGCGGCCGGTCAGGCCCGCGTCACCCATCGGACCGCCGATCTCGAACCGGCCGGTCGGGTTCACCAGCAGCCGGTAGCCGTCGGTCGTCAGCTTGATGCCCTGCTCGGCCAGCGCCTTCAGCTCCGGCTCCACCACGAACTCGCGGATGTCCGGGGTCAGCAGCGAGTCCAGGTCGATGTCGCTCGCGTGCTGCGAGGAGACCACGACGGTGTCCAGGCGCACGGCCTTGTCGCCGTCGTACTCGATGGTGACCTGGGTCTTGCCGTCGGGGCGCAGGTACGGGATCGTCCCGTTCTTGCGCACCTCGGACAGCCGCTTCGACAGGCGGTGCGCCAGGGTGATCGGCAGCGGCATCAGCTCCGGCGTCTCGTCGGACGCGTAGCCGAACATCAGGCCCTGGTCACCGGCGCCCTGCTTGTCCAGGTCGTCCTCGTCACCCTCGACCCGGGCCTCGTACGCGGTGTCCACACCCTGCGCGATGTCGGGCGACTGGGCGCCGATGGACACCGACACACCGCACGAGGCGCCGTCGAAGCCCTTCTTCGAGCTGTCGTAGCCGATCTCCAGGATCCGGTCGCGGACCAGCTGGGCGATCGGCGCGTACGCCTTGGTCGTCACCTCGCCGGCCACGTGCACCTGGCCGGTGGTGATCAGCGTCTCCACGGCGACCCGGGAGGTCGGGTCCTCCCGCAGGAGAGCGTCGAGGATGGTGTCGCTGATCTGGTCAGCGATCTTGTCGGGGTGTCCCTCGGTCACGGACTCCGAGGTGAACAGGCGGCGAGACACAGCGCTCCCTGGGGTTGCAGCGGCTGCTGACTGAAGGCCCCCGGCGAGCCGGGGACATCCGGAAAGACTTGATTCCTGGAGTGTAACGGTCGGCTCCCGGCAACCGTCACTCCATTCCGGAATTGAAGACCGAACGACCACCCTTCGGGATCAGTCGACGACCGTTCGGAGCCGTTCCGCGACCAGGTCCCAGACCACGTCGGCGAGCGCCTCCTTGGGCCCCACCGGAACGGCGGTCTCACTGCCGTCGGAGCCCAGCACCACGGCCTCGTTGACGTCCTGGCCGAACGCCTTGCCGTTGCCGACCTCGTTCACCACCAGCAGGTCGCAGCCCTTGCGGGCGAGCTTGGCGCGGCCGTTGGCGAGCACGTCGTCGGTCTCCGCCGCGAAACCCACGACCAGTTGGGCCGAACGGGGGCGGTGGCCCGAGAGCTCGGCCAGGATGTCCGGATTGCGGACCAGCGCGACGGGCGCCGGCTCGGCCCCCTCGACCTTCTTGATCTTGCCGGTGGCGTACGCGGCAGGGCGGAAATCGGCCACCGCGGCGGCCATCACCACCGCGTCCGCGTCCTCCACCGCCTTCAGCGCGGCGTCCCGCAGCTCCAGCGCGGTCGAGACGTGCACCACGTCGACGCCGGCCGGGTCGGGCAGCTCGGCGTTCGCCGAGAGCAGGGTCACCCGGGCGCCACGCGCGGCGGCGGTCACCGCGAGCGCGTAGCCCTGCTTGCCGGAGGAGCGGTTGCCGAGGTAGCGCACCGGGTCCAGCGGCTCGCGGGTGCCGCCGGCCGAGACCACGACGTGCCGGCCGGCCAGGTCCGAGCGGACCCCGCCGTGCCGCAGCACCGCCCGGCAGGCGTCGAAGAGCGCGGACGGCTCGGGCAGCCGGCCCTTGCCGGTGTCCTTGCCGGTCAGCCGGCCGACGGCCGGCTCCAGCACGATCACGCCGCGGCGGCGCAGGGTGGCGACGTTCTCCCGGGTGGCGGGGTGCTCCCACATCTCGGTGTGCATCGCGGGGGCGAGCACGACCGGACAGCGGGCGGTGAGCAGGGTGTTGGTGAGCAGGTCGTCGGCGAGCCCGTGCGCGGCCTTGGCCATCAGGTCGGCGGTGGCGGGGGCGACCACGACCAGGTCGGCGTTCTGCCCGATCCGCACGTGCGGCACCTCGTGGACCCGCTCCCAGGTCTCGGTCGCGGCCGGGCGCCCGGAGAGCGCGGCCCAGGTGGCCTCGCCGACGAAGTGCAGCGCGGCCTCGGTCGGGACGACGGTGACCTGGTGGCCGGACTCGGTGAACCGCCGCAGCAGCTCGCACGCCTTGTACGCGGCGATGCCGCCGCTGACGCCGAGGACCACGCGCGGGGCCTCCGCCCCGCCGGTGCCCGCCTGGGTGCTCGCGTCCGTGCTCGCGCTCATGCTTCCCCTCATCTCCACGCTCGGGACGTGCCTCACCCTACGACCCCTCAGCAACCGGCCGCACTGTGGCACCCCACACAGCCCCACCAGCGGGAACGCGCCGGGAACGCCGAGGGGCCCGCCGGAACGAGTCCGACGGGCCCCTCGACTGAAGGCACCGGCTCAGGCCGCCTCGACCGCCTCGGCGGTGAGCATGCCCGCGTTGATCTCGCGCAGCGCGATCGACAGCGGCTTCTCGTGCACGTGGGTGTCGACCAGCGGGCCGACGTACTCGAGCAGGCCCTCACCGAGCTGCGAGTAGTAGGCGTTGATCTGGCGCGCGCGCTTGGCGGCGTAGATCACGAGGCTGTACTTGGAGTCGGTGGCCTCGAGGAGCTCGTCGATCGGCGGGTTGATGATGCCCTCGGGCGCGGTCATGGAAGAGGACACGCTAAAACCTTCCGAAAGGGTGGAAAAGACAGACAGGTCAGCCTACACCGAGCAAGGCTAGCAGTTCGGTCGCAACCTGCTCGACGGAGGTGTTCACCAGGGTCGTGTCGAACTCCGGCTCGGCGGCCAGCTCGACCTTGGCGGCCTCCAGCCGCTTCTCGATCACGTCCTGCGGCTCGGTGCCCCGGCCGGTGAGCCGGCGGACCAGCTCGTCCCAGCTCGGCGGAGCCAGGAACACCAGCTGCGCCTCGGGCATCGACTCGCGCACCTGACGGGCGCCCTGCAGGTCGATCTCCAGCAGGACGGGCTCGCCGCGCTCCAGCTTCTCCAGCACCGCCGACCGCGGGGTGCCGTAGCGGTTGCCGGCGAAGACGGCCCACTCCAGCAGCTCGCCGTTGGCGATCAGCTTGTCGAACTCGTCGTTGTCGACGAAGTGGTACTGGACCCCGTTCTGCTCGCCCGGCCTCGGGTGGCGGGTCGTCGCCGACACCGAGAGCCAGACCTCGGGGTGCTGCTTCCTCATATGAGCGACGACCGTGCTCTTGCCGACCCCCGAAGGGCCGGAGAGCACGGTCAGCCGCGGACGCTCACTCATGCACCGATTATCCCGGATCGCGGACGATCCCGGGACCACGGGGGCACGGTCAGGCGGCACCGCCGCCGAACTCCCGCTCCAGGGAGGCGATCTGGTTCGTGCCGAGGCCACGGACGCGACGGCTCTCGCTGATGCCGAGGCGCTCCATGATCTGCTTGGCACGGACCTTGCCCACGCCGGGCAGGGACTCCAGCAGGGCGGAGACCTTCATCTTGCCGATCACGTCGTTCTCGGCCTTGCCGGCCTTGATCACCTCGTGCAGGGAGGCATTGGAGTGCTTGAGCCGGTTCTTGACCTCGGCGCGCTCCCGGCGAGCCTCGGCGGCCTTGGCGAGCGCGGCGGTGCGCTGTTCAGGGGTAAGGGGCGGAAGAGCCACGCCGTTCACCTCAGGGTGTGGAAGGAAGGATTGAGCTATGACTGGTTTGGTTCCCAGGACACCGGCCGCAAGTGGAACCGTACGGCTCTGACCTGCGAGAGCAACGGGAATCGCCGCTCTTCGATGACCTATCGCCGGACACTACCCGGATTGCGGCGCCACGTCAGGAAAAGAACACGAAAAGTCCTGGTCAGCCAAGGCCGACCAGGACTTTCCCGGGCAAAATGACCGCGATTGCGGACCTTTGGCAGTTCGGATGTGACCGCGCTCACGTCAATCCGTACGATGCCCCGCCGCTTCCCCGCGCCACTGCGCGGGGCCGGCGGACCGCTCCGCCGCGCTCCGCGTCACCGCGCCCGCCGCGTCACCGTGTGTTCCGCGTCACGCGTCCTTCACTTCACCGCGTCCGCGTACTCCCGGACGAAGCGGTCCGCCGCCTCCCGCAGGGCCGGCACCGACGGGCCGTGCCTGAGCACGTCCCGGCTGACGCTCGGCACCACGTTGCGCACCGAGGCGCCGAACACCCGCGGCAGGTCCGCCATGGTCGCGCCCTGGGCGCCGATCCCGGGGGCGAGCAGCGGGCCGTTGATCGCCAGGTCCACGCCGGCGTCCGCCAGCGTCGCGCCGACCACCGCCCCGAAGGAGCCGAGCGGCTCCGCGCCGGCGTTCTCGGCCGCGAGCTGGCGCAGCACCGAGGCGGCCACCGGCTCGCCGTCCGCGCCGACCGCGCGCTGCACCTCGGCGCCCTCCGGGTTGGAGGTGAGCGCCAGCGCGAAGACGCCCGCGCCGTTGGCCGCGGCCAGGTCGAGCGCCGGGCGCAGCGAGCCGAAGCCCAGGTACGGGCTGACCGTGACGGCGTCCGAGAACAGCGGGCTGCCCGGGGCGAGGAAGGCCTCGGCGTAGGCGGCCATGGTGGAGCCGATGTCACCGCGCTTGGCGTCCATCAGGACGAGCGCGCCGGCCGCCCGGGCCTCCTCGACGGACTTCTCCAGCACCGCGACGCCCTTCGAGCCGAAGCGCTCGAAGAAGGCGGCCTGCGGCTTGAGCACGGCGACCCGGTCGGCCAGCGCCTCGACCACGGTCCGGCTGAAGGTCTCCAGGCCCGCCACGGAGTCCTCCAGGCCCCAGGCGGCGAGCAGGGAGGCGTGCGGGTCGATGCCGACGCAGAGCTGGCCGCGGGTGTCGAGGGCCTGGCGCAGACGGGCGCCGAAGGGGGCGAGGGTCATGTCGTCCTTTCCGGGGGCGGTCACCGGGGTCGTGGTGGTCACGGGAGTCACGGGGGTCACGGGTGGGTTCAGGAGTCCTGGCCGGCGGGCACGGCGCTGCCGACGGCGGCGGCCAGGTTGCGGAAGCCGCCGGCCCGGACCTTGGCCGACAGGCCCCGGTGGATGCGGCGGCACCAGAACGGGCCCTGGTAGATGAAGGCGCTGTAGCCCTGCACCAGGTCGGCGCCGTGGACGATGCGCTCCCAGGCGTCCTCGGCGGTCTCGATGCCGCCGACCGAGACCAGGGTGAGCCGGCCCCCGGTGCGGGCGCGCAGGCGCTGCAGCACCTCCAGCGCGCGGGCCTTCAGGGGGGCGCCGGAGAGGCCGCCCATGCCGATCTCCTCGATCCGGGCGGCGGAGGCCCGCAGGCCCTCGCGGCCGATCGTGGTGTTGGTGGCGATGATGCCGTCCAGGCCGAGCTCCAGGGCGAGGTCGGCGACCGCGTCGACGTCCTCGTCGGCCAGGTCGGGGGCGATCTTGACCAGCAGCGGCACGTGGTGCGGGGTGGAGCGGTCGGCGGCCTCGCGGACGGCGCTGAGCAGCGGGCCGAGGTGCGAGACGGCCTGCAGGTTGCGCAGCCCGGGGGTGTTCGGCGAGCTGACGTTGACCACCAGGTAGTCGGCGTACTGGGCGAGCCGCTCGGTGGACTTCACGTAGTCGCCGATCGCGTCGGCCTCCTCGACCACCTTGGTCTTGCCGATGTTGATGCCGACCACCGGGGTGGAGCTGGTGTGCGGACGCTGGGCGAGCCGGGCGGCGACCCGGGCCGAGCCCTGGTTGTTGAAGCCCATCCGGTTGACCAGCGCACGGTCCTCGACCAGGCGGAACAGCCGCGGCTGCGGGTTGCCGGGCTGCGCCTCGCCCGTGATGGTGCCGATCTCGACGTAGTCGAAGCCGATCATCGACAGGCCGTCGATGCCGACGCCGTTCTTGTCGAAGCCGGCCGCCAGGCCGAACGGGCCGGGCAGGTCGAGGCCGAGGGCGGTGGTGCGGAGCGCGCGGTCGTCCGGGGCGAGCACCAGCCTGACGAGGGTGCGCAGGCCGGGCACCGAGGAGGCCAGCCGGATCCAGAAGAAGGCGAGGTGGTGGGCCTTCTCCGGGTCCATCTTCTTGAAGACGAGGTCGAACAGCAGCTTGTACAAGGCGGGGCTCCATCGGGGGCGGGCGCGGCCGGCCGGGGGTGGGTGGGCATGGAAGTGGGGGGCACCCGTGGTCCGGTGCCCCCCACTGCGGGGTACTACTTGCGGCCGGCGTTGATCAGCTCGGCGTGCTCCTGGAGCGACATCACCCCGACCTCGTCGCGCAGCAGCGCGTCGATGCCCTGGACGGCGGCGCCCATGGCCTGGACGGTGGTCAGGCAGGGCACGGCGCGCGCGACGGCGGCGGTGCGGATCTCGTAGCCGTCGAGGCGGCCGCCGGTGCCGTACGGCGTGTTGATGATCAGGTCGACCTCGCCGTCGTGGATCAGCTGGACGATGGTCCTCTCGCCGTTCGGGCCCTCGCCCTCGCTGTGCTTGCGCACCAGCGTGGACGGGATGCCGCCGCGCTGCAGCACCTCGGCGGTGCCGGCGGTGGCGAGCACCTCGAAGCCGAGGCCGACCAGCGCACGGGCCGGGAAGACCAGGTTGCGCTTGTCCCGGTTGGCCACCGAGACGAAGACCTTGCCCCGGGTCGGCAGCGCGCCGTACGCGCCGGCCTGGGCCTTCGCGTACGCCGTGCCGAAGACCTTGTCGATGCCCATGACCTCGCCGGTGGAGCGCATCTCCGGGCCGAGGACGGTGTCCACGCCGCGGCCGTGCACGTCGCGGAAGCGGCTCCACGGCATCACGGCCTCCTTGACGGAGATCGGGCAGTCGGCGGGCAGCGTGCCGCCGTCGCCCTCGGCCGGGAGCAGGCCCTCGGCGCGCAGCTCGGCGATGGTGGCGCCGAGCGAGACCCGGGCGGCGGCCTTGGCCAGCGGCACCGCCGTCGCCTTGGAGGTGAACGGCACGGTGCGGGAGGCGCGCGGGTTGGCCTCCAGCACGTAGAGGATGTCGCCGGAGAGCGCGAACTGGATGTTGATCAGGCCGCGGACGCCGACGCCGCGGGCGATCGCCTCGGTCGAGGCGCGCAGCCGCTTGACGTCGTAGCCGCCGAGGGTGATCGGGGGCAGCGCACAGGCGGAGTCGCCGGAGTGGATGCCGGCCTCCTCGATGTGCTCCATGACGCCGCCGAGGTAGAGCTCGGTGCCGTCGTAGAGCGCGTCGACGTCGATCTCCACCGCGTCGTCGAGGAAGCGGTCGATCAGCACCGGGTGCTCGGAGATCAGGCCGGCGTGGCGCTCCAGGTAGGAGGCGAGGGAGGCCTCGTCGTAGACGATCTCCATGCCGCGGCCGCCGAGCACGTAGGACGGGCGGGCCAGCACGGGGTAGCCGATCTCGTCGGCGATGGCCTTGGCCTCCTCGAAGGAGAAGGCGGTGCCGTGCTTGGGGGCGGGCAGGCCGGCGTCGCGGAGCACGCGGCCGAAGGCGCCGCGCTCCTCGGCGAGGTCGATCGCCTCGGGCTGGGTGCCGACGATCGGCACGCCGTTGTCCTTGAGCGCCTGGGCCAGGCCGAGCGGGGTCTGCCCGCCGAGCTGGACGATGACGCCCGCCAGCGGACCGGCCTGCTGCTCGGCGTGGACGATCTCCAGCACGTCCTCCAGGGTGAGCGGCTCGAAGTAGAGCCGGTCGGAGGTGTCGTAGTCGGTGGAGACGGTCTCCGGGTTGCAGTTGACCATCACGGTCTCGTACCCGGCGTCGGCCAGCGCGAAGGAGGCGTGCACGCAGGAGTAGTCGAACTCGATGCCCTGGCCGATGCGGTTCGGGCCCGAGCCGAGGATGATCACGGCGGGCTTGGTGCGCGGGGCGACCTCGTTCTCCTCGTCGTAGGACGAGTAGAAGTACGGGGTCTTGGCGGCGAACTCGGCGGCGCAGGTGTCGACGGTCTTGAAGACCGGTCGGATGCCGAGCGCGTGCCGGACCTCGCGGACCACGTCGGGGCGCAGGCCGCGGATCTCGCCGATCTGCTGGTCGGAGAAGCCGTGCCGCTTGGCGTGGCGGAGCAGGTCGGGGGTGAGCTCGGCGGCGTCGGCCAGCTCGACGGCGATCTCGTCCAGCAGGAAGAGCTGGTCGACGAACCACGGGTCGATCTTGGTGGCCTCGAACACCTCCTCCGGGGTGGCGCCGGCCCGGATGGCCTCCATCACGGTGTTGATCCGGCCGTCGGTCGGCACGACCGCCTTGGCCAGCAGCTCGGCCTTGTCCCCCACCGGGCCGGTCCAGCAGAACTGGGAGCCCTTCTTCTCCAGCGAGCGCAGCGCCTTCTGCAGCGCCTCGGGGAAGTTGCGGCCGAGGGCCATCGCCTCGCCGACCGACTTCATGGTGGTGGTCAGCGTGGCGTCGGCGCTCGGGAACTTCTCGAACGCGAACCGCGGCACCTTGACGACGACGTAGTCGAGGGTCGGCTCGAAGGAGGCCGGGGTCTCCTCGGTGATGTCGTTGGGGATCTCGTCCAGGGTGTAGCCGACGGCCAGCTTGGCGGCGATCTTGGCGATCGGGAAGCCGGTGGCCTTGGAGGCCAGCGCGGACGAACGGGAGACGCGCGGGTTCATCTCGATGACGATGACCCGGCCGTCCTCGGGGTTGACCGCGAACTGGATGTTGCAGCCGCCGGTGTCGACGCCGACCTCGCGGATGACGGCGATGCCGATGTCGCGCAGGATCTGGTACTCGCGGTCGGTGAGCGTCATCGACGGGGCGACGGTGATCGAGTCACCGGTGTGCACGCCCATCGGGTCGAAGTTCTCGATGGAGCAGACGACCACGACGTTGTCGTTCTTGTCGCGCATCAGCTCCAGCTCGTACTCCTTCCAGCCGAGGATGGACTCCTCCAGGAGCACCTCGGTGGTCGGCGAGAGGGTCAGGCCCTGGCCGGCGATCCGGCGCAGGTCCTCCTCGTTGTGGGCGAAGCCGGAGCCGGCGCCGCCCATGGTGAAGGAGGGGCGCACGACGACCGGGTAGCCGCCGAGGGTGTCGACGCCGGCCAGCACCTCGTCCATGGTGTGGCAGATGACCGAGCGGGCGGACTCGCCGTGGCCGATCTTGGCGTTGACGGCCTCGACGACGCCCTTGAAGAGGTCGCGGTCCTCGCCCTTGTGGATCGAGTCGACCTTGGCGCCGATCAGCTCGACGTTGTACTTGTCGAGCACGCCGTTGGCGTCCAGCGCGATCGCGGTGTTGAGCGCGGTCTGGCCGCCGAGGGTCGGCAGCAGCGCGTCCGGGCGCTCCTTGGCGATGATCCGCTCGACGAACTCCGGGGTGATCGGCTCGACGTAGGTGGCGTCGGCGATCTCCGGGTCGGTCATGATCGTGGCCGGGTTGGAGTTGACCAGGACGACCCGCAGGCCCTCGGCCTTGAGCACCCGGCAGGCCTGCGTGCCCGAGTAGTCGAACTCGGCGGCCTGGCCGATCACGATCGGGCCGGACCCGATCACCAGGACGGACTTGATGTCAGTGCGCTTAGGCACGCTGGCCCTCCATGAGCTTCACGAAACGGTCGAAGAGGTAGGCCGCGTCGTGCGGGCCGGCTGCCGCTTCGGGGTGGTACTGCACGCTGAAGGCGGGCACGTCCAGCGCCTGGAGGCCCTCGACCACATCGTCGTTCAGACAGACGTGGGAGACCTCGACCCGGCCGTAGGGCGTGTCGCTCACCTTGTCCAGCGGTGCGTTCACGGCGAAGCCGTGGTTGTGCGCGGTGACCTCGACCTTGCCGGTGGTGCGGTCCTGCACCGGCTGGTTGATGCCACGGTGGCCGTACTTGAGCTTGTAGGTGCCGAAGCCCAGGGCGCGGCCGAGGATCTGGTTGCCGAAGCAGATCCCGAAGAACGGGGTCTTGCGCTCCAGCACGCCCTGCGCCACGGCGACCTGGTGGTCGGCGGTGGCCGGGTCGCCCGGGCCGTTGGAGAAGAAGACGCCGTCCGGGTTGACCGCGTAGACGTCCTCGACGGTGGCGTCGGCCGGCAGCACGTGCACCTCGATGCCGCGCTCGGCCATCCGCTGCGGGGTCATCGCCTTGATGCCGAGGTCCAGCGCGGCGACGGTGAACCGCTTCTCGCCGACCGCGGGGACCACGTAGGCCTCGGTGGTGGCGACCTCGGCGCAGAGGTCGGCGCCCTTCATCTCGGGCGACTGCTGCACCCGGGCCAGCAGCGTGGCGTCGTCCGCCACGGCCGGGCCGGAGAAGATGCCGCAGCGCATCGCGCCGCGCTCGCGCAGGTGGCGGGTGAGCGCCCGGGTGTCGATGCCGCTGATGCCGACGACGCCCTGGTTGACCAGTTCGTCGTCCAGCGAGCGGCGCGAGCGCCAGTTGGAGGCGACCCGGGCGGGGTCGCGGACGACGTAGCCGGCGACCCAGATCTGCTTGGACTCGTCGTCCTCGTCGTTCCAGCCGGTGTTGCCGATCTGCGGAGCGGTCATCACGACCACCTGGCGGTGGTACGACGGGTCGGTCAGGGTCTCCTGGTAGCCGGACATGCCGGTGTTGAAGACCGCCTCGCCGAACGTCTCGCCGGTCGCGCCGTAGGCCTGGCCGCGGAAGGTCCGGCCGTCCTCCAGGACGAGCACGGCGGGCACGCGCTCCCGCCGTTGGCGCTGCGTGGTGGGGGCAGGTGCGGTCATCGAGAGGCCTCTTCCGTCTTCGTCTTCGTACGTGTTGCAAGGTGAGCGACCGCCTCGACCCAGGCGGCGTGCTCGTCGGGGTGGTCGGCCCGGAAGCCGGAGTCCAACGCGGTGCCCTCGTGCGTCCAGGTGACGACGAGCAGTCCGGACGGGACGACCTTGCCGGCGATCCCGGAGTCCGTCCGGGCCCCGGTCAGGTGCTCGGCCGGGATCCAGAGGTCGACGTCACCGGGGCGCCGCACCAGCAGGCCGTGCTCGCCGAGGGTCAGGTCGGCCCGGCTGCGGGTGCCCAGGCCGTGCGCGACGACCCGGTCCAGCCAGTTCCCGGCGGTGGTGGTGCCGTGGTACCGGCCGCTGGTCTCCAGGATGGTGCGCCCGGCCCGCTCCGGCACGGCGGGCAGCGCCGGGATGCCGGACTGCAGGGTGCGCCGCCAGTTCCAGCCCTGCCGCATCAGCCAGTAGACCAGGCCGATCACGATCAGCAGGCCGACCGCCCAGCCGATGTACCCGGGCCAGTTGGTGACCCTGGCCTGTTCCTGGGCGAGCAGCGCCGACCTCATGCCTGCCCGCCCGGCTCGGTCAGCTCGCCGGCCAGGACGGTGGCGGTGCCGCGCAGGAAGGTGGCGTGCACCCGTCCGGGCAGGTCGAGGCCCCGGTAGGGGGTGTTGCGGGAGCGCGTGGCGAAGCTGTCGGGGTTCACGGCACCACGGTACGCGGGATCGAACAGCACCAGGTTGGCAGGCTCACCCACCGAGATCGGCCGTCCGTGGCCGCTGAGACGGCCGATCCGGGCCGGGCGGTGCGACATCCGGTCGGCGACGCCCTCCCAGTTCAGCAGGCCGGTGTCGACCATGGTCTGCTGGACCACCGAGAGCGCGGTCTCCAGGCCGACCATGCCCATCGCGGCGACGGCCCACTCGCAGTCCTTGTCCTCGGCCGGGTGCGGCGCGTGGTCGGTGGCGACGGCGTCGATGGTGCCGTCGGCGAGCGCCTTGCGCAGCGCCTGCACGTCGGCGGCGGTGCGCAGCGGCGGGTTCACCTTGTACACCGGGTCGTAGCTGCGGACCAGCTCGTCGGTGAGCAGCAGGTGGTGCGGGGTGACCTCGGCGGTGACGTCCCAGCCCTTGGCCTTGGCCCAGCGGATGATCTCGACCGAGCCGGCCGTGGAGACGTGGCAGACGTGCAGGCGGGAGCCGACGTGCGCGGCGAGCAGCACGTCGCGGGCGATGATCGCCTCCTCGGCGACGGCCGGCCAGCCGCCGAGCCCGAGCTCTCCGGAGACCTGGCCCTCGTTCATCTGGGCGCCCTCGGTGAGCCGCGGCTCCTGGGCGTGCTGGGCGACGACGCCGTCGAAGGCCTTCACGTACTCCAGCGCGCGGCGCATGATCACCGCGTCGTCCACGCACTTGCCGTCGTCGGAGAAGACGCGGACGCCGGCCGCGGACTCGTGCATCGCGCCGAGCTCGGCGAGCTTCTTGCCCTCCAGGCCGACGGTGACGGCGCCGACCGGCTGCACGTCGCAGTAGCCGGACTCCTGGCCGAGCCGCCAGACCTGCTCGACCACGCCCGCGGTGTCGGCCACCGGGAAGGTGTTGGCCATCGCGTGCACGGCGGTGAAACCGCCCTTGGCCGCGGCCTGGGTGCCGGTGAGCACGGTCTCGGCGTCCTCGCGGCCGGGCTCGCGCAGGTGGGTGTGCAGGTCGACCAGGCCGGGCAGGACGATCAGGCCGCTGGCGTCGATCTCGATGTCCGCCTCGGCGGTGAGGCCGGTGCCGATCTCCCGGACGACGCCGTCGGCGAGGAGGAGGTCCTGCGGGGCACCGCCGAGGATCCGGGCGTTGCGGATCAGGTACGTGACCGTGTTCTGGGTTCGCTCGTTCACTGTGCGGCCTCGCTGGAGTCGTTGCGGGGGGAGTCGGAGAGGGTGGCGCCGCCGAGCAGCAGGTAGAGGACGGCCATCCGGATGGAGACGCCGTTGGCGACCTGCTCGACCACGGTGCAGCGCGGCGAGTCGGCGACCTCGGCGGTGATCTCCATGCCGCGGACCATCGGGCCGGGGTGCATCACGATGGCGTGCTCGGGCAGCTGGGCCATCCGGGCGCCGTCCAGGCCGTAGCGGCGGCTGTACTCGCGCTCGGTCGGGAAGAAGGCGGCGTTCATCCGCTCGCGCTGCACCCGGAGCATCATCAGCGCGTCCGTCTTGGGGAGCACCCTCTCGAGGTCGTAGCTGATCTCGCAGGGCCAGTTCTCGATGCCGATCGGCAGCAGCGTCGGCGGGGCGACGAAGGTGACCTCGGCACCGAGGGTGGTGAGCAGGTGCACGTTGGAGCGGGCGACCCGGCTGTGCAGGATGTCGCCGACGATGGTCACCCGGCGGCCGGCCAGGTCGTGCCCGGCGCCCGGGTTGAGGTGGCGGCGCATGGTGAAGGCGTCGAGCAGGGCCTGGGTGGGGTGCTCGTGGGTGCCGTCACCGGCGTTGATGACGCTGCCGTGCAGCCAGTCGGACTGGGCCAGCCGGGCCGGCGCGCCGGAGGCGTGGTGCCGGATCACGACCGCGTCGGCGCCCATCGCCTGCAGGGTGAGCGCGGTGTCCTTCAGGCTCTCGCCCTTGGAGACCGAGGAGCCCTTGGCGGAGAAGTTGATGACGTCGGCGGACAGCCGCTTCTCGGCGGCCTCGAAGGAGGTCTTGGTCCGGGTGGAGTCCTCGAAGAAGAGGTTGACGACGGTTCGACCACGGAGCGTGGGCAGCTTCTTGACGGCCCGTCCGGAGAGCTGGGCCAGCTCCTCGGCGGTGTCCAGGATCAGCAGCGCGTCGTCGCGGCTGAGGTCGGCGGCGGAGACGAGGTGGCGCTTCACGCGGGCTACTCCGGGAGGTGCGGTTCGGACGGCTGGGAGGCCAGGGCCTGCGAGGAGCGGCCGGCGTAGTCGCGGTCGCCGACCAGGACGGCGTCCACGCCGTCGGTGTCGGAGAGCCGGACCTGCACGGCCTCGCGCAGCGAGGTGGGGAGGTTCTTGCCCACGTAGTCGGCCCGGATCGGCAGCTCGCGGTGGCCGCGGTCGACCAGGACGGCGAGCTGGACGGCGCGCGGCCGGCCGATGTCGCTGAGGGCGTCGAGCGCGGCGCGGATGGTGCGGCCGGAGAAGAGCACGTCGTCGACGAGGATCACGAGCCGGCCGTCGATGCCGTCGGCGGGGATCTCGGTGTGCTCCAGCGCGCGGGCGGGCTTCAGCCGCAGGTCGTCCCGGTACATGGTGATGTCCAGGGTGCCGAGCGGGATCTCGCGGCCGGTGATCTGGGCCAGCCTGGTGTGCAGGCGGCGGGCGAGGTGGACGCCCCTGGTGTGGATGCCGAGCAGGACGACGTCCTCCGCGCCCTTGGCGCGCTCGACGATCTCGTGCGCTATCCGGGTGATCACCCGGGCGATGTCCGTGCCGTCCAGCACCTGGTGCGGCGGCCGCGGCGTGGTTTCGTGGTCTGCGGTCATGCCGAAGCGGACCTCCTTCCCCGCCTCACGGGACGGGCCTTAAAGGATGTCTGGGATGGCCCCCGCCGACGGGGCGCGGGCTCCGGTCATCGTACCAGCGCGGTCACCGGCAAACGGACCTCCATCATTCCGCTTCGCCGGGTTCACGCCCCGGACGTGCCGCCGATGCGGGCCATTCGCACGACTGCCCCATTCGGCTTGACGCAACTACCTCACTCTACGTAACCTCACAGTGAGTTACGAGACGGACGTCGAACCCACCGGTAACGGCGTCGGCAATCGCCCGTGACCCACCACTGAACGCGAAGCAATCTCGTCCGGGGAGATCAATGTCCAGCGACTACGCGAAGCAACTCGGAGGCAAGCTCCGAGCGATCCGCACTCAGCAGGGGCTCTCCCTGCACGGTGTCGAGGAGAAGTCCCAGGGGCGCTGGAAGGCAGTCGTCGTCGGCTCGTACGAGCGCGGCGACCGTGCGGTCACCGTGCAGCGGCTGGCCGAGCTGGCCGAGTTCTACGGCGTCCCCGTGCAGGAGCTGCTGCCCGGCGGCACTCCCGGCGGTGCGGCCGAGCCGCCGCCGCGCCTGGTCCTCGACCTGGAGAGACTGACCCAGGTCCCGTCCGAGAAGGCCGGCCCGCTGCAGCGCTACGCGGCCACCATCCAGAGCCAGCGCGGCGACTACAACGGCAAGGTGCTCTCGATCCGCCAGGACGATCTTCGGACGCTGGCCGTGATCTACGACCAGTCGCCGTCGATCCTCACCGAGCAGCTGATCTCCTGGGGTGTGCTGAACCCCGACGCGCGCCGTGCGGTGCGCGAGGAGGAGGCGGGCTGACAGCCCGCCCACGCGGCCACCACCTGCAGAAACAGGTTCACGCCCAGCAGAAACGTCACGGCGCGGCACCCGACCGGGGGCCGCGCCGTCGCGCACTGCGCCAGCCTGCCCCGGCAGCCCCCATGCCTCGGCCCCGGCAGCCCCCGGCCCGGCAGCCCCCGGCCTCAGCAGACCGTGCCCAGCGCGTAGCCCGGCTCCGCCGCCACGCCGTCCAGCCGCACCGGGCCCGCCGCCGGCGCCCAGTCCTGCCCGCCGCTGGCCCAGGCCCAGGCCGTCTGCCGGTACTCCCCGCAGGCCGCCGCCGACCCCTGGGCCCCGTGCAGCACCGCCAGCCCGGGCAGCTCCCGGGCCAGCCCGGCGCAGAGCACCGCGCAGAGCAGTTCGAGGTCCTCGTCGTTGATCCGGACGACGCCGTCCTCCCACTGCAGCACCCGGGCCGCCGCCGACAGCCCGCCGCCCGGCGCGTCCACCGCGAGCCGCAGCTCGTACACCCCGGCGCCGGCCCCGACCAGCATCCGGCGGAACACCTCGGCCCCGCGCCGGTAGGCCTCGCGGACCGCCCGGCCGCCCTCCTCGTACAGCCCGCCGTCCAGCAGCAGGTCGGCGTGGCGCAGCGTCAGCCCGTTCTCCCGGGCCCGGACCAGCCGGGGCACGAAGTCGCCGGCCAGCTCCTCGCCCTGGTAGGCGAGCAGCTGGGTCTGCAGCGGCGGGTTGACCAGGTAGCGGTCCCGGGCGGCCGGCTCGGCCGGGTCGAGGCCGTGCAGCAGGCAGAACTCCTCGAAGTCCTGCGGGTGGAACATCCGGGCCCGGACGGTGTCGAAGCCGCGCTGCGCCTCGGCCAGCAGCTCGGCGGTGTCCCGCAGGTAGGCGGCGTAGTCGGGCGCGTCGGAGAGGCGCCAGGCACGGGCGCGCTCGAAGTCGGCCTCGCCGGCCAGCACGCCGATCACGAAGGCCTGTTCACCGCCGGCCGCGCGACGCTCGTGCCGGAGGCGCGCGCGGGGGCGCGGGCCGGCGGCGGTGCAGTCGGGGGTGCGGCGGGCACGTCCGTTGCGGCTCATGCGCCCACCTCGCTTCGCTCGGCGGGGGCATTCACCCACGCGCAGCTTTCCATTGATCGTTCGCTGCGCTCGCTCATCGATGGGCTCCTGAGGGTGGCGGACGGGCGGGTGACGGTCGGCGGCGGGTGTGCCGCTGACCGTTGTCCTCCCCAGTCCCACGCATTGCACACGTACGGCGTGTCACAGGAATGTAACCGACCGTGAGGCCTGTGTTCCGCGCCCGTTCCCCGGTCCCGCGAACCACTCGTCCGCTCCCCCGGCCCCCGTTCCCCGGCTCGCCCGTTCCCCGGCTCGCCCGTTTCCTCCGCGTGTGCGGTCAGGCCTGGCGCGGCACCCGGGCCAGCTGGCGGGACTGCGCGACCAGCCGCCCGGCCTCGTCCCAGACCTCGGCGTCCTCCTCGAAGTAGCCGCCGGCCACGTTGCGGGTCGCGTGCGTGACGCGCAGCCAGCCGGGCACCGGCCGGGCCCGCAGGTGGACGGTCAGCTCGATGGTGGGCGCCCAGCCCGGCAGGCCGAGGTCGAAGGTGACCGGCGGCAGCGCGTCGGCGACCAGCAGGAGCAGCAGCGGGTCGGGCTCGCGGCCGTCGGCGAGCCGGAACCAGCCCTGGATCCGCCCGTTGCCCGAGGGCTGCCCCAGCGCCCAGCCGATGGTGGCCGGGTCGAGCCGCAGGTCGAACCGCTCCAGCAGGGCCGCCTGCGAGATCAGCTCCTTGGGGGCGTGCTCGACGCCGATGCACTGGTCCGGCGGCGGCAGCTGCGGCGGCTGCGCGGTGGTGCGCACCTCGCCGTCCGCGGCGGCCAGGTCCCCGTGGCTGGCGACCACCCGGAGCCGCTCGACGCCGTCCTGGCTGAGCGAGGCGGTGCCGGTGGAGAGCGAGCGGCCGGTGCGCAGCACCTCGGTGCGGACGGTGGCCGGGCCGGGGGTGGAGGCGGAGAGGTAGTAGCCGCTGATGGAGACGGGGTCGGCGTGGCCGCCCTGCAGCGCCGCGCCGTGCTCCAGGGAGAGCGCGTGGCCGGCCATCGCGAGCAGCAGCCCGCCGTTGACGCCGCCGCCGATCTGCCAGCCGGTGCCCAGCTCGCCGTCGTAGCGGCCGGGCTCGTCCGGGTGGCGGGTCAGGGCGATGCCCTGGTCGAACTCGCTGCGGATCGCCGTGGTCATGGGGGGTGGCCTGCCCTTCGCTGCGGGGGCGCCGGCGAGCGGGGTCACCGGCGCGCCAGGTTACTGGCGAGTAGGGCCCAACATACGCCACCCGGGGGAAACGCACGACGGCCGCCGGACCCCTGGTCGGGATCCGGCGGCCGTACGTCGGGTGCTGCTACCGGCGGATGCTCGGCTTCAGCTCCAGGAAGCGGGCGAGCAGACCGTTCACGAAGGCCGGGGAGTCGTCCGTGGAGAACTCCTTGGCGATCTCGACGGCCTCGTCCAGGACGACCGCGTCCGGGACGCCGTCCTCCCAGATCAGCTCGTACGCGCCGAGCCGCAGGACGTTGCGGTCCACGATCGGCATCCGGTCGAGCGTCCAGCCCACCGCGTACTCCGAGATCAGGTCGTCGATCCGGCGGGCGTGCCGGACGTAGCCCTCGACCAGCTCCATCGTGTACTCGCCGACCTGCGGGGTGCCCTCGTCCGGCTTGGGCTCCCGGGCACGGGCCACCCAGTCCGCGAGGACGGTCAGCGGGTCGACGTTGCGGTGGTCGGCCTCGAAGAGGATCTGGAAGGCCCGGGTACGGGCCTTGCTGCGTGCGGCCGACACGGACTTACTTCACCCGGCCGAGGTAGCTGCCGTCGCGGGTGTCGACCTTGACCTTCTCACCGGTGGTGATGAAGAGCGGCACCTGGATCTCGGCACCGGTCTCCAGGGTGGCCGGCTTGGTGCCACCGGTCGAGCGGTCGCCCTGGACGCCCGGCTCGGTCTCGGCGATGACCAGCTCGACCGCGGCCGGGAGCTCGATGTACAGGACCGCGCCCTCGTTGGTGGCGACCAGGGCCTCGAAGCCCTCCAGGAGGTACTTGGCCGCGTCGCCGACGACGGCCGGCTCGATGGTCAGCTGGTCGTAGGTGTCCATGTCCATGAACACGAAGTTCTCGCCGTCCTTGTACGAGAACTGCATGCCGCGCTTGTCGACGTTGGCGGTCTCGACCTTGGTGCCCGCGTTGAAGGTCTTGTCGACGACCTTGCCGGTCAGGACCTCCTTGAGCTTGGTGCGCACGAAGGCCGGGCCCTTGCCGGGCTTGACGTGCTGGAACTCGACGACGGACCAGAGCTTGCCGCCCTCCAGCTTGAGGACCATGCCGTTCTTGAGATCGTTCGTGGAAGCCACGGGCGCACTTACTCCTGGATATAGCTGTCAAGGAACCAAGGGGTGCGTCCTGCCGCCTGCGACAGCCTCCCGGCCGGCCGCGGGTCTACAGGGCGAGGAGCTCCTTGGTGGTGATGGTGAGCAGCTCGGGCCCGCCCTCTTCGAGGGGGCGTACGACGAGCGTGTCCTCGATCCGGACGCCGCCCCTGCCCGGGAGGTGAACCCCCGGGCCGACGGTGACCGGTACGCGGCTGTCCAGTTTACCCATGTCCGAGGGGCCGAGGCGCGGCGCCTCCCGGATCTCCAGCCCGACCCCGTGCCCGAGCGGGTGCGGGGAGCTCTCGGTGTACCCGGCCGCCTGGAGGATCTCCCGGGCGGCCTGGTCGGGTACGTACTGCTCGACCCCGGGCCCGAGCGCCTCCCGCCCGGCCCGCTGGGCCCGGAACACCAGCCGGTGCAGCTCCACCTGCCAGGGCGCGGGGGCCGCGCCGATCACGAAGGTCCGCGCGGTGGACACGCCGTACCCCCGGTACTGCGCGCCGAGCACCACGGTCAGGAAGTCGCCCTCCTCCACCCGGCGGTCGGTGGGCTGGTGGGACTGCTGGCCGGAGTGGCTGCCGGTGCCCACCGACACCGGGAACGCCGCCTTGTCCGCGCCGTGGTCGATCATCCGGCGCTCCAGCTCCATCGCCAGGTGCCGCTCGGTCCGGCCCACCAGGATCGACTCCAGCAGCTCGCCGAGCGCCTGGTCGGCGATCTCGGCCGCGATCCGCAGGTCCGCGATCTCGTGCTCGTCCTTCACCACCCGCAGCCGCTCGACCGCCTGCCCCAGGTCGGCCAGCCGGACGCCCTCCGCCAGCCCCGCCACCGCCCGGTGCCGGGTGACGGTCAGGTCGTGCTCCTCCACCGCCAGGTCCGCCACCCGCAGCCGCGCCGCCGACGCGGCGGCCGCCAGCGCGGTGTCGGCCCCGGCCGCCACCGGCACCTGGGTCACGTCCTCCGCGATCAGGTGCTCCCCGGTGTCGTCCGGCGGCAGGTCGTCGGGCAGCGCCAGCAGCACCCGGTCCCGGGTCAGCAGCAACGTCGCCCCGCACGGCGGGCACCCGGTCAGGTACCGCACGTTCGCCGCCCGGGTGATCAGCGCCGCATCGGCCCCGGACGCACTGCAGTGCTCCCGCAACCGCTCCCGCCGGCCCGCGTACGCATCAGACATGCGTCGAGCGTACGAACCCCCACCCCGATCCGCCCGCCGAGCGCCCCCACCCGGGCACCGCGCCGCCCCGGACCGGACGGCGGGCGGGCCGGCGGCTGGGCCGCTGCGGACGGTGGTCCACACGGCGGGTGTCCTGGACGACGGGATCATCGCGT